>CAZTNO010000219.1:0-4988 GCA_964614865.1 uncultured Clostridia bacterium | reverse complement strand
CGGCGCTTCCGGCTTCCAGCTAGCGTGATTGTAGCGGGTTTGCCCGGCGAATACAAATCGCCCGCTTGAAAATTGCCGGGTGATCCCCTACCATCTACCCCATGAACAGACTCACCTGGCTGGGCGTCGTGCTCCTGGGGCTGGGGATCGTGGTTCTGCCGGCCCTTGCGGTCGAAGAGTCCCCCTATATCGTGCGCAACTTCAACGCCTCGGACGGCCTCAGCCAGAACACCATCAACGCCATGCTGCAGACAGCCGACGGTTACCTGTGGCTGGCCACCCAGGAGGGGCTCTCCCGCTTCGACGGGGTAACCTTCCGCAACTTCGTCCAGTTCGATCCCAAGTCGTACAACACCGGCTTTGTCACCGCCCTGGGCAAAGGTCGAAACGACTCTTTGCTGATCGGCCTTTCCAAAGACGGGGTGATCCGCCTCGAGCGAGATCGCTTCGCCCCGGTGGGGGTCGTCCCCGACCTGGCCAATGCCACCACCCGCGCCATCGTCGAAACCGGGGACGGGACCCTCTGGATCGGCGCCGACAACGGCCTGTTCCAGGTCACTAACGGGAAGATCCGCCGCTACGGCATCGAAGACGGCCTGGGCGACCCGCAGGTCTTCTCGCTGCTGCCCGACAACCAGGGCGGGCTTTGGATCGGCACCGCGGAAGGGGGGCTCAGCCACCTCCAGGAAAACCGGATCACCACCCGCACCACCGCCAGCGGGCTGCCCGACAACCGGGTCCGCGCCCTGATGATGAGCCCCGAGGGCGATCTGGTGTTCGGCGCGGGAGCGAGCCTGTGCACCCTGCGCCAGGGGCAGCTCACCACCCACCGCTTCGACGGGGTCCCTCCCGAAGACTTCATCCGCACCCTGACGTTCGGCCCCAAAGGGACCATTTGGGCCGGGTTCTACACCTCGGGGCTGCGCGTCCACCCGCAGATGGGTTCCGACCAGTGGCTGCCGTTTGGCGAGGTCCTCTCCTCGGTCCGCGACCACGAGGGCAACGTCTGGGTGGGGTGCGGCGGCAGCGGCCTCTACAGCTTCCAGGAGCGATTCACCCACTACCTCGGCGAAAAGGAGGGGCTGACCAAGCCCGTTTTGTGGTCGGTGCTGCAGAGCCGGGACGGTGCCTATTGGCTGGCCACCAACGGGGCCGGGGTGGCCTTGTACCGGGAAGGGCGGATGCGCACATTCACCACGGGCAACGGCTTCCCCTCGCTGGTCGCCACCTCGATCTGCCAGACCCGCGATGAAACCATCTGGGTCGGCGACAACGACGGCCGGCTCAGCTTCCTCCACGGCGACCGCTTCACGACGATCCAGCTCGGCGAACGGATGAAGCAACGCATCATCTACTCGATTTTCGAGGATTCGCAGGGCCGGCTGTGGGTGGCCACCGGGCAGGGGCTCTTCTACTCGCACGACCGGCAGCGGTTCACCCGCCTGTCCACCCGCGAAGGGCTGGTTTACGATTCGGTGCGGCGGGTGAGCGAAGACCGCAACGGCACCTTGTGGATTTTGACCGACGGAGGCCTGAGCAAATACCAGGGGGGCAAGTTCGTCAACTGGAGCGAGAAAGAGGGGGGACTCCCCGCCACCGGGCTGCTCAGCATCGAATTCGAGGAGAGTGGCCACATGTGGCTGGGGTCGCGTTTCGGCGGCCTGATCCACTTCGACGGCACCAGGTTCACCCCGATCACCTCCCGCCACGGGCTCTTCAACGACATCATCTTCAGCATAGTCGACGACCGGCAAGGCCACTACTGGATGAGCTGCAACAAGGGGGTCTTTTACGTTGCCAAAGAGGAGTTGTCGAGCTTTGTCGCGGGCAAGATCCAGCGCATCCGCTCTTTTCCGCTGGGAGTCGAGGACGGCCTCACCGAAACCGAATGCAACGGCGGACGGACCCCGTCGGGGATCCTCAACGACCGCGGTGAACTCTGCTTTCCCACCATGGCCGGCATGCTGGTGATCAAGCCCGGGCTGCGGAAAAAGAACATGCTGCCGCCGCCGTTGAGGATCGAGAGCATCCGCTTCGACCAGCAGGAACCTGTGGTCACCTTCGGCAAATCCCCCTTGCTGTTCGGCCCGGGCCGGGGAGAGATCGAACTCCAGTATACGGCGCTGAGCTTTGTCAACCCGCGCAAGGTGATGTTCCGCTACCGCCTCGAAGGCTACGACCGCGATTGGGTGGAGGCGGGCACCCGCCGCACCGCCTACTACACCAACCTGGCACCGGGCAAGTACACGTTCCGGGTGACCGCCTGCAACAACGACGAGGTCTGGCACCCCACCGGCGTGCCGCTGGAAATCGTCATCCGCCCCGCCTTCTACCAGACCGCCTGGTTCCGGTGGCTGCTCGTCTTGCTGCTGGGATCGATCGTCGCCGGCGCTGTTGCCTTGCGCATCCGCGCCCTGCACCGCAAGGGGGCTGAACTGACGCGACTGGTGGCCGAGCGCACCCTCGACCTGCGCCAGGCCAACTCCGAGCTGGCCACCGCCAACGAGACCATCTCCCAGGCCAACAGCGAGTTGCGCGCCAAAACCGACCAGTTGCAGCACCTGAACCTGCAGCTCGAGCGGTTGTCCCACCTCGACGGGCTGACCGGCATCCACAACCGGCGCTACTTCGAAGAACATCTGGCGCTGGAGTGGCGGAGGGCCTGCCGTCGCCACAACTCGATCGCCATCATCATGGTCGACGTCGATTTCTTCAAGCTGTTCAACGACCGCTACGGCCATCTGGCCGGCGACGAGTGCCTGAAGAAGGTGGCCGAGGCGCTGGCCATCGTCAACCGGCCCGGCGACTTGCTGGCCCGCTACGGGGGGGAGGAGTTCATCATCGTCCTCCCCGACACCGACCTTGCCGGCGCCCAGCTACTGGGCGAGAAGATGCGCCGGCGCGTTGCCGAGACGGGGATCGCCCACGAGGAATCGACCGTTTCGGGCCACGTCACCATCAGCGTGGGTTTGGTGGCCAGCGTCCCCGAAGCCAGGCAGTCCCCCAACGACTTCGTCCTCCTGGCCGACGAGGCGCTCTACAAGGCCAAGCGCTCCGGGCGCAACCGGGTGGAGACGATTTGAGGAATGAGGGCGGCCCCCCCACAACGATCACCTGGTCTTTGGTTGTTTTTTGAATATGGAGGCACAGATTTGAATTTCAGGGTAGCTTTTTTTCTGGAAGGATAATCGGCTCTTTACAACGGCAATCCCAGTTGAATCTTTATCGCCTTTTCGATCGCCTCCATGTCTTTTGGTGAAACTATCCCGAGCTTGTCCTTCAAGCGCCTTTTATCGGCGGTGGTAATCTGATCAGCCATGGCTTTACTCTTTTTCCCGTTCAACACGATGATCGCTTCACTGGGATAGCAATTTTCAATATTGCCGGTCAGGGGAATTATCTGAACGCAGTTCAAAAACTTGTTTGCTGAATCATTGCTGATAATGACAGCAGGTCGTGTTTTATTGATTTCTGTCCCTATCGTTGGGTCCAGGTTAACCCACCAAACTTCACCGCGTTTCATGATTCACATCTCCGATCATGGCGTTGCTCCATTCGAGCGCTTCGTTCTCTCTGTCACTATCCGCTGCCATGGACTTGTACGCATCATCCAGGGGATCCCCGGTGACCAAGGGCCTTACCAGGTCCTCGATGAAGCGGCTGATTTTCCCCCGGCCAACGACTCGTTGCAGCCCCAGGTAAACCTGATCATCCATGGATATCAGTACTTTTTTTTGCATTTCCCACCTCGATATATAATATATAGTATATAAAGAATATGCCCTACAGGGTATATTTTGTCAATATACCCCATAGGGTTTATGGCCTTTGGAATGCTTTGCGCTGGAACCGCTTGCCAGCATCAACCCCGCTCGCTCGCGGGAGGGGGCAAGTCTTTGGCAGGGGAGGGGTTTACGGGCAGCAGCTCGTCGCTGAGCGAGTAACCCACCCCGTGGACGGTGACGATCGGTTGCAGGTCGGGAGTCAACTGGTGGAGCTTGGCCCGGATCGACTTGATGTGGGCATCGACGGAGCGGGGAGAGGAGGCGGCCGAATCTTCCCAGGCGAAGGCCATCAGCTGTTCCCGGCCAAACACCCAGCCGGGGTGCTCGATCAGGGCGGCCATGATTTTGAATTCGGTGCGGGTCAACTCGAGCGAACTGCCGAAATACGAGATGGTCCAACGCAGAGAGTCGATCCGGAATGGGGAGGGTGGAGCGGCGATTCTTTCACCTTGGCCAGAACCTGTGTTCCACCGCAGCACGATGCGGATCCGCACCAGCAGTTCGCGCACCGAAAAAGGCTTGGTCAGGTAGTCCTCGGCGCCGATTTCGAGCCCGAGCACCCGGTCGATTTCCGAGGAATGACCGGTCAGGAAAATCACCGGGACCGTCGATTGTTGGCGGACCTCCCGACACAAATCGAAACCCGATCCGTCGGGCAGGGAGACGTCGAGGAGGATCAGATCGGGACGTTGCCTGACCAAGTGGCTGCGAGCGAGGGCCAGGGTTTCGCAGTGCTTGACCGTGTACCCTTCGGTTTCCAGCAACTGGACCAACAGGCGGGCGACGGCGGGGTCATCCTCCACCACCATGATGGCCACAGGCAGGCTGGGGAAATCGCCATTTTTCACGAAGGGCTCCCCGAAAACAAACCGGGCCCAAAAAAAAGAACGGTGGCGGCAGACCGATCCCGCGAAAAACCGGTCAAACTCGTCGCCCGGGGCAACCCCGGGAATGAATTTCGCCATCTCATCGGCGGGGATACTGACACACGAATGCGAATACTTCGTGAATATTTTGTGAACTTTTTGTGAATTCGGCGGCGGCCGAAGATTCGGCAGCACACGCACGGACGACACAATGACCGAAAGGTTTTTGGAAAGGGTCTCTCCGTGGGCCGCAGTGTAGCACCCCCGGAAAAAATTGGCAAATAAAAAAATGGTTCTCTTCAACATTGTGTGGGTGAGGGGAAGTTGAGCTTGCCAG
>CAZTNO010000218.1:0-5009 GCA_964614865.1 uncultured Clostridia bacterium | reverse complement strand
GAACGGTACGTGTCGGGTTTTTCCGCCGAGAGTTATTCGCTGGGCCTCCCGGACGGCTTCACCGCGGCCCGCAAGGTGATGGACAGCGGCGTCCGCCGGGCTGTGGAGATCGACATCGGCGGCGACGAACAGCGGATCGCCACCCTGGACAGCCAGTTCTCCGAGGTAACCTTCAAGCACCTGCTGTTGCCCGCCTGGATCAGCTCTTTTCGCTTCGGCGACCGGGTGTATCGCTTCCTGATCAATGGCCGTACCGGCGCCGTTCACGGTGAGCGCCCCTACAGCTGGATGAAGATCGCCCTGACCGTGCTGGGGGTGATCGCCGTCATCGTCGCCATCGTTGTCGTCGCCGGAAAATAACCGGGGGGATCCGCCCATGCCCAGACTCGAATTCGTCGTGCCCCACACCACCGAGGCCACCGTTGCCCGCGACCGGATCGACCGCTACATCCGCGAACAAGCGGGCCAACAAGCCGACCGGATCGCCGCAGCCCACTGGGAGTGGTCGGGAACGGCCCTGACTTTCCAGGGGGGGGCCGGCGGCTACCAGGTATCGGGGCGGCTCGACGTCACTTCCAGCGAGGTCTACGTCTCGGCCGAGCTCCCCGCCATGGTCCTCTTTTTCCGCGCTCAGATCATCGACAAGGTCACCCGGGAACTGCAGCGGGTGCTGGCAAGCGAATAGCGGGGAATGAAAACAGCGGGAAAAACTCTTCGGCGGCGAGCGGGGGGGAAACAAATGGAGCTGAGGAGGATCGAACTCCTGACCTTCTGAATGCCATTCAGACGCGCTACCAACTGCGCTACAGCCCCACGCAGCGTTGATCTTACCATAACTCGGCATCGTTCGCAAGCCCCCCATAGGGCCGCCTCCATGGGGTGAAATAACCGGAAACATCCGGCGCCGGGGGGCCGTACAACCCATTTCCTGGGGCCGCCCGTGAATCTGCCCCAAAAGAGGATGGTGAAAGGATGAAGATCGCATTGCCCTGGTTGTTGAGTCTGTTCTTCGTGACCCTCTTGGCTGGCGCAAATCCCCGCCAGGAAGCCCGCAAAGACTATCGTCCGGCGGTCCGCCTGGAAACCCTGGACAACGGCATGAGGGTTTTGATGCTGGTCAAACCGGGGGTCCCCCGGGTGGTCAGCCACATCTACTACCGGGTGGGCTCGATCAACGAGCGCCCCGGCATCACCGGCCTGGCCCACCTCCACGAGCACATGATGTTCAAGGGGACGCGCCACATGGGGGTGAAAGACTACGAAAAAGACCAGGCCCTCGACCGCCAGATCGACCAGCTGATGGACCAGGTTTATCGCGAGCGGTTCTGGAAACGACCGGGCGATCCGGTCCGGGCCGATGCGCTGGAAAAACAAGCCGAAGGACTGATGAAGGAACAGAAGCAGTACATCATCAAGGACCACCTGTGGGAGACCCTGATGCGCAACGGCGGCACCGGGCTGAACGCCTCCACCGGCAACGAACTCACCGGCTACTACGTCACCCTGCCCGCCAACAAGGTGGAGCTGCAGATGGCGTTGGAGGCCGACCGCATGCAGAACGCCTGCTATAGGGAGTTTTACTCGGAAAAGAACGTGGTCATGGAAGAGCGCCGGCTCAGCGAAAACACCCCGGGCGCCCTGTTCGAAGAGCAGGTCAACTCGGTGTTCTATGCTGCTTCGCCCTACAGCTGGGACGTGATCGGCTGGATGGACGACCTGCGCAAGGTCACCCGCACCGACTTGAGCGAATTCCACAACCGCTACTACGTGCCCAACAACGCCGTCGCCGTCTATGTAGGCGATTTCGATCCCGCGCAGGTGCTGGCCCTGGCCAAAAAGCACTTCGGCGCCATCCCGCGGGGAGCCGACGTCGAGCCCATCCGCACCTTGGAGCCCGAGCAGAAATGCGAAAAGCGCGTCATCGGCAAAGGGCCCGCTCCCACCAGCGTGGAGCTCCTGTTTCACACCCCGGCGGGCGGCCACGCCGATGTCGCCTCTCTCAACTTGCTGGGCGAGATCCTTTCCGGCGAGACGGGCCGACTGTTCAAATCGCTGGTCAAGGAGAAGGGCCTGACCGCCCGGGCGATGGCCCGCAACGCCGCCTTGATGTACGCCGGCCAGTTTTCGGTGTCGGCCAACCCCAAAACCCAGCAGGGGGTGACCACCGAGCAGATGGAAGCCGCCCTGTGGCAGGAGCTGGCCCAGATCCAGCAAAACGGGGTCACCGATGCGGAGCTGATCAAAGTGAAAAACCGCACCGAGGCCATGGTCACCCGACGGCTGCAGCAGCCCTCGTTTCTCGCCTCGATGCTGGGCCGGAGTGAAATCGCTCGGGGGTGGGACGCCGTGTTCCGCGATCTCGAGGAGATGAAGAAGGTCACCGCCGAAGACGTTCGCCGGGTGGCCGGCAAATACCTGGTGCGAGACAACGCCACCGTGGCCGTGTACACCAGGGAGACAGGCAAATGACCGGGAGGAACCTGATGAAACGAATCGCATTCACCTTGGCCCTGGCCGTGCTGCTCGGAATCGCTTCGCTGCCGGCGCAGAGCACGCCCGACCAGCTGGTCTTTCCCACCCTGAGCTACACCCCCCCCGCCCCGCAGAGTTTCCAGGTGGCCTTTTCCTCGGGGATCCGCGGCTACCTGATGGAGGACCACTCGCTGCCGATCGTCGACCTGACCGCGGTCATCCCCTACGGCTCCATCGACGACCCCAAAGAGAAGACGGGCCTCGCCCAGCTCCTGCAGTCGAGCTTGCTGAAGGGGGGGACCGAGAAGCGGGACGGCGCATCCCTCGAGGAACGGCTCGACTTTCTCGGCGCCACGCTGAACCTGCGGGTGTCGGATCAGACCTCCACCCTCTCCCTGTCGATCCTCAGCAAGGACCTCGAAGAGGGGCTCGACATCTTCTTCGACTTGCTGCGTCATCCCGCCTTCCGGCCGGAGAGCCTGACCATCGCCAAGGGTCGGATGATCGAGGAGTTGAAACGGGCCAACGATTCACCCAAGCCCGTACTCGAGCGCGAATACGCCAAACTCCTCTACGGCGACCACCCGCTGGCGTGGCAGCCCGACCGCAAGACGGTGGAGTCGATCACCGTCGAGGACCTCAAAGAGGTCGCCGCCCGGCACTTCGTTCCGCAGGGGATCGTTTTGGCCGGCTCGGGCGATTTTCGCAAGACCGACCTGATCCGGCAGGTGAACCGCTTTGTCAAAGGGTGGCAGGGGGCCCCGGCCAGCAGGACCACCCTGGCCAGAACCTTCCCCCCGATCGAGCCCGGCGTCTACTTCGTGCAAAAGAAGATCAACCAGGGCTACGTGAACATGGGTCACCTGGGCATCTCCGAAGACAATCCCGACTATCCGGCGGTGCAGGTCATGAACTTCATCCTGGGCGCCGGCAGCTTCACCTCGCGCATCACCACCAAGGTCCGTTCCGACGAGGGGCTGGCCTACAACACCGGCAGCAAGTTCACCTACACCTGGGGGTTCCCCGGCCTCTTTGCCGGGTACGTGCAGACCAAGTCGAATTCCACCGGCTACGCCATCTCGTTGATCGGCAAGGAATTCGAGCGAATCCGCAACGAACCCGTCTCCGACGCCGAGATGAAAACCGCCATCCACTACTTCCTGGAGAGCTTCCCCGAGCAGTTCACCACCCCCTCCCGGACCATGACCCAGTTCGCCACCTTCGACGTGCTGAAGAGACCGCTCGATTACTTCAAGAACTACACCGCAAACATCGGCAAGGTCGACAAAGCCCGGGTCCAGGAAGTCGCCCGCAAGTACATCGATCCCGGCAAACTGGCGATCTGCGTTGTCGGCGACTGGGAATCGTGCAACCAGCCCTCCGAGAAATACCCGCAAAACCTGGAGAGTTTCGGCAAGATCCACCGCATCGAGCTCAAGGACCCGATGAACCCCTGAGGCAAAACCCGAGTCATCCCCAAGCGGCCGGGCAACCGGCCGCTTTTTTTTTACGGAGGGGTGGGGGGAGTGAGCGCATCAGGCCCGCAAGGTTTGTAGCCAGTCGCCAGCGCGAACGATCGAGACCCCCTCCCGGCTCTGTTCGTGACGCAGATGATGGACCAGCTGTACGGCTTCGAGCTCCGGGTTCCGTTCCTTGAAATATCGGAGTTGTTTGCTCTCGTGATCGTCCGATAGTTTCACTTCCAGGATGGTCTGCACCCGATCCTGGGTAGCCAGGGCAAAATCGACTTCCCGCTGCTCTTTGGTACGGATATAGTACAGACCGATCTCGCTTCCTTCGGTATCCTGCAAAAATTGCACATGGGAACGCAGACACACGGCCACACTGTTCTCCAACTTGATTCCTTCATCCGCATCGACAAACCCGCTGTCAAAGAAATACACCTTGGGCTCTCTCAGAATCGCCCTGGCGATGTTTCGATGGTAGGGCCTGACCAGGAACAGAATATGCAAGCTCTCCAGTATATCGAGGTACTTCCGCACGGTATTGGGGGCAACCTGCAAATCCTGAGCAATCGAGGTGAAAGAAAGCGGGCTGCCGACCCGTCGCCTCAACATTTCGAGAAGGTTTTTGATGCACTTGATTTCCGTGATTCGGCTGAAATCGAGGATATCTTCCTGGACGATGTCGCTGAAATACTGCTTGCGCCAGCGTTGGGCTTTCGCTTCCTCGCCAGACAGGAACGGCTCCGGGAAGCCGCCCAACCTGTTCAGAAGCGATAGCGCTTCGGTTGCAGGCAACGTGCCCCTCAACTCCCTGACCGTGATTGGGTTGAGGTGGTGGAGGAAATATCTCCCTGCCAGTGATTCGCCTCCTTGACGAAAGGTGTCCAGTCGGGCACTCCCGGTGACCAAGAAGTGATGCTGATCTTTCCGGGTATCGTAGGTCCCCTTCAGAAAGGTTTTCCAGTTTTTCAACTTATGCATTTCATCCAACACGATCAGGTCACTTGCCAAAGACCACGATCGGGATCGAACCACCTTCAAGTCATCGATATCGTCGATGTTGTAATAGGC
>CAZTNO010000217.1:0-5021 GCA_964614865.1 uncultured Clostridia bacterium | reverse complement strand
GGCCGCCCACATGATCTACCTCACCGGTGACCCGCGCGAAGCCTACGTGATCTGGCAGGAAATCGCCCGCCAGTCCACCGACACCCTCAGCCGCGACTCGGCCCGCAACCACCTCTACCAGATCAAATCGGAAATCGACGCCGATACGGTACGCCAGGCCGTGGCCCGCTTTCGCGAACGCTATCGCCGCCTGCCGGCAGCCCTCGACGAGCTGGTGAGCAAGGGGTTTTTGAAAGAGATGCCCCTCACCCTAAGCGGGGAAGAGTATACCTTCGACGCAGGGAAAGGAGAACTGGTCCCCCCGCGCGTGTTCCGATGGAAGAAGTAGTACTGACCCTGTTCGGGCTGGTATTCGGCAGCTTCCTGAACGTGGTCGTCTACCGCCTTCCCCGCGGCGAGAGCCTGGTCCGCCCCGGCTCCCACTGCCCGGCCTGCGGGCAGGCGATCCGCTGGTTCGACAACATCCCGGTGCTCGGCTTCGTTCTGCTTGTGGGGAAGTGCCGGGCGTGCCGCTTGCCCATTTCGCCCCGTTACCCCCTGGTGGAGGCCTTCACCGGTTTTTCGTTCTACCTGGTGGGCGCCCTCTTCTCCGGCCAGGGATCCTACCAGGCGGCCTCGGCCCTGTTCGTCTGCCTGCTGATCCCCCTGGCCCTGATCGACCTCGAGCACATGATCCTGCCCGACGAGTTGACCCTGGGCGGGGGGGTGCTGTTCCTGGCCTATGCCTTCGTCCACCCCCGGCTGACCCCGGTGGAGGCGATCGCCTCGGGAATGGCCGTGGGAGCGCTGTTTGCCGCCCTCTACTTCTTCTATCTGAAGGTCCGGCGTCTCGAGGGGCTGGGCTTTGGTGACGTCAAGATGGTTTTCATGCTGGGGTTCTTCCTGGGCCCCCGGCAGATCTTGACCACCATCCTGCTGGCTTCGGTTTCGGGGCTACTGGTCGGACTGGTGCTGATCGTCTGGAAGAAGAAGAACCTGAAACTGGCCTTGCCCTTCGGCACCTTCCTGGCCATCGGCGCCTGGGTGTCGCTGTTCTGGGGCGAACCGTTGCTGGCCTGGATCCAGACCCCTTTCCTGCGACCATGAGACGAAGCGTGATGATCCTGCTGTTGATCGTGCAGGGGGTGGCCCTTTTCCTGTTCGAGAACTTCCACTCCCTGCTCGGCGAACTGGAGAAGCGGGAAACCCTCCAGCTCGGCGAGACGGTCACCCTGCTGGCCCGGCAACTGGCCGAGCAGCATGCCGATGACCCCGAACGCATTCGCCAGGCCGGGGTGTTCGCTCAGGTCGACCGGGTGATGACTCCCCTGCCAGAAACGGGAGGCACTGCCCCCCGCCTGGTGCGCGAAGGGGAGGAACTCTGGCTCGTGGTCGACCTGCCCGCGGCCGTGGGGTCCCACCTGGAATTCACCTGGGACATCCGGCAGTCGCCGCTGCTCGTCTTGCGCCAATTGCGCCAGATCACTTCGGGGGTCGCCCTGGTTCTCGGCTTTTTCCTGCTGGTTTCGGCGGTCTACCTGGTGTTCCTGTTCCGCAAGCGGCGCCCCCCCCCCGAAGAGGAGCCCCACCTCCCCCCCCTGGCCACCTACCTGGCCGACCTGCAGAGTCAGGAAACGGTGCTGCGGGACGAGGTCAACCGTCATTCGGCCTCTTCCCGGGAAAAAGAGGACCTGAACCAGGGCATTGTGCAGACGATCGGCTCGGCGTTGATGTACGTCTCCCGGGCAGGGCGGGTGGAAATCTTCAACCCCGCAGCCCAGACGGTGTTTGGCAAGTCTTTTGCCCAGGTCCGCAACAGTACCCCCCAGGTGGCGCTGCAAGGTTTCCCCGAACTGCTCGACCTGCTCGCCAATGCCCGGGAACGGATTTCGGGAGAATGGACCTTCGGCGAGCGCTGCCTGGCCGTCGACATCACCCCGGTTGGCGGCGGCAAGTTGCTGATCGCCCGAGACATCACCCTGGAGCGACAACGGGAGCGCATCCATTCCCAGAGCCGCAACTTCATCATGCTGGGAGAGATGGCCACCGCCCTGGCACACGAGATTAAAAACTCGCTGGGCACCATCTACGGGTATTCCCGCTCGATCCACTCCGCGCCCGAGAAGACCTCGCGCATCGACGGCGAGGTCCACTACCTGACCGCCCTGATGGAGAGTTTTCTGAACTTCGCCAAGCCCGTCCCCGAGATACGGAGGCAGGAGTTCGACCTGGCCGAATCGACCCGCAAGGCGGCCACCGATGCGGGGCTGGACCTCGAAATCGACAAGCGGTCCCAGCCCTTTTGCGGCGATCCCGTGCTGATGGCCTCGGTTCTCACCAACCTGGCCATGAACGCGGTGCAAGCGGGGGCGACCCGCTGGCAGGTCTCTTTCCGCCGCGAAGGCGAAGTCCTGTCGCTGATCCTTGCCGACAACGGAGCCGGCATTCCCGCCGGCACGGCAAGCAAGATCTGGCTCCCCTTCTTCACCACCCGGGAAAAGGGGACCGGCATGGGGCTGGCGCTGGTCCGCAAACTCCTCCATGCCATGCTGGCCGAAATCGAGCTACTCTCCCCCCCCCCTCCGGGTGCCACCTTCCGCATCACGTTCTATCCCGCCCCCGACCGCTCGCCCGCCCCTTGACCCCCTGAGAGCCTCCATCCTACCCGGGGCCGGGCATTTATGGTATACTTTTTCCAGCCTATGAAGCGACCCAGATTCGTTTTTACCGGAGGGGGAACGGGCGGTCACGTCTACCCCAACATTGCCATTCACGAGGCCCTCCGGGAGCGATTTCCCGAAGGCGAATTCCTCTACGTGGGGTCGGCCGGCGGCGCCGAACAAAAGATCGTCGCCTCGCTGCCCCAGCCGATCCCCTTCGTGACCGTGCCCAGTCGCGGCTTGCCCACCCGCTGGCGCCATCCCTCGGCGATCCTGCCCATCCTCTCCATCCTCTGGGGGGTGGTCCGCAGCCTGTTCGTGTTGCGCCGGTTTCATCCCGATTGCGTGATCGGTTCGGGCGGCTACGTCTCGGCTCCGGTGATGATCGCCGCCGCCCTGCTGCGCATCCCGACCTTCGTGCACGAGCAGAACGCCGTCCCGGGCAGGTTCAACCTGCTGATCGGCCGCTTCGTCCGCCGCGTCGGCGTCGCCTTCCCCTCGACCTCCGCCTTCTTCCCGCCCGGGAAAGTAGTCTGCACCGGGTATCCACTGCGGCACCAGATGGTTCTCAAGGAGAGCGCCCCGATCCGGCAAAAGTACGGCATCCCCCCGGGCAACCGGGTGGTCCTGGTGGTGGGCGGTTCGATGGGGGCCCGTTCCATCAACCGGGCCATCGCCGAAATCATCCCGGAATTGCTTGCCCGCCAGGACATTTCGCTGATCGTTTCCACCGGGCGCCAGTACTCTTCTCTCTACCGGGCCTACGACGACACCCTGCGCATCCTGGAAAAGGCCGGCCAAGCCCCCGAAATACCCGGCCGTCTGCTGGTCCGCGAGTACATCGATCCGATCGACGAGATCTACTCGATTGCCGATCTGGTGGTTTCCCGGGCCGGGGCCGGAGTGGTCAAAGAGCTGTCGGTGCTGGGGTTGCCGATGCTGCTCATCCCCAAGATCGATCTTCCCGGCGATCACCAGATCATGAACGCCAAAGAGATCGAGCGGGTCGGCGGGGCACGGATCCTCTACGAGGAGATCCACCCCTCGCAGGGAGAACAGCAGATCGTGGTCCCGACCTCCAGGCTGCGCTCCCAGATCCTGGACTTGCTGGACCACCCCACCGCCCTGACCGATATGCGCGAAGCGCTGCGCAAGGTGCCACCCGAAAACAGCCTGCCCCGCATCCTGGATGAAATCGAGAACCTGTTGCCCGGGACCCGGGGCGAGACCGAACACCAGGTCGCGGTCCTCTACCTGTTCCACGAACGGGACGAAACCCAGCACGAGTTGCTGTTCCCCGTCACCCGCATCGGGGGCGGAGGGCGGGTCGACGTCCACCTCCCGCTTTTTCCCTCCACCGTGCTGGCCGACGTGCAGCTCCCCTGGAACGATGACGCCCCCCTTTGGCTGCGTCGCCGGCGCGGGTCCCTGAGCATCAACGGCCAGCCCGTCGACCGCTGGGCAGAGCTACGCCCCGGCGACCGGCTCGGCAGCGGCGAGGTGGAGTACGAGCTGCGCAAGTACGAAGAGACCGTACGCCAGATCGAGCCCAACCTGATCGCCCGCCGGCCGCCGCCGATATACTCGGTGGCCAAGGTGGCCTCCCGCATCGGCGGACTGATGCGGACGGTGGTCACCGCCGCCGTATTCGGCGCCGGCAGGGCGGTGGACCTCTTCGCCCTGGGCTGGGCATTGACCAGTGTGTTTCGTCACCCCCTGGCCAAGGGGGCCCTGGAAAAGTCTTTTCTGCCGATCTTCGTGCGTTTGTTCCCCCGCCATTCCCGCCGGGAATCCTGGGAAACCGCCGCCTCGATCACCACCCTGGTCGTTTTGCTGTCGTCGATCGCCACCCTGCTGGGGATCGTGTTCACCCCCTGGCTGCTGCCCCGGGTCGCCCCCGGTTGGGGGGCGAACACCGTGCTGAAGGCAACGCCGCTGACCCGCTGGCTGTTCGCTTCCATGGTCCCCGTCACCCTGGCGGCGATCATGACCGTCTACCTGCGGGTGTTTCGTCGCCCCACCTCGGTGGCCTGGTCGTCGCTGGTCTATTCGCTGGCTGCTGGGGGGGCCGTCCTGCTCGGTTCGGGTTCGCTGGGTTCGCTGAGCCTGGGCATCGCCACGTTTACCGGAGCCGTGGTGCAGCTCCTCTTCCTTCTTCCCATCACCATCCAGGCCTTGCGCCAGCCCGGCATCGATTTTTCGGTCCCCCTGCGCATCACTCCTGCCAACGTTGGACACCGCAAGTTCACCGCCCTACTGGGCTCGAACTCGCTGGAAGCCGTCCTGATCCGCCTGTCGCCGCTGAGCGAACGATTGCTGGCGACCACCCTGGCTGTGGGCGCCCTCTCCGACTCCGGCCTACTGGGAGCGCTACTACGACTT
>CAZTNO010000216.1:0-5103 GCA_964614865.1 uncultured Clostridia bacterium | reverse complement strand
TGCCATGATCCACGGCCTTCTCGCCTGCGACAAGGAGCGGGGCATGTCGTCGTTTGCCGTGGTCGAAAAAGCCCGGCGCCTGCTGCACGTCAAGAAAGCGGGCCACTTCGGCACCCTCGACCCGATGGCCACCGGGCTGCTGCTGGTCGGCCTGGGGCACGTCACCAAGTTTTTCGACCTGTTCCTCAAAAAAGAGAAGACCTACTCGGGGCTCATCCGCCTCGGCTTTGCCACCACCACCTTCGACCAGGAGGGAGCCCCCACCGGCGAGCCTCGCCCGGTGAACCTCGACGCGATCGATCTGACCGGACTGACCCGCAGGTTTTCGGGCCCCCAGCAGCAGCTCCCCCCCCGCTACTCGGCCAAGAAGTACAAGGGGGAACCCATGTACGCCTACGCCCGGCGCGGCGAGGAACCCCCGCTGAAAGTCCAGCAGATCGAGGTGTACGAGCTGAAGCTGGAGCTCCGCCCCCCCGATTCGCTGTTCTTCCGCATCCGCGCCTCTTCGGGCACCTACATCCGCTCGCTGGCAAACGACATCGGCGAGTTCCTCGACACCGGGGGGCACCTGGCCGAACTGGTGCGCGAGCGCATCGGCGAATTCACCCTGGACATGGCGAGCCCCCTTTCCCGGATCGCCGAGGCGGCGGCGGCAGGCGAAGCCGAGAAGCTGATCATCCCGATCGAGAGCCTGCTGCCCGAATACGCCAAGGTGATCGTGTCGGCCGGCGGACGGCGGGCGGTCACCCAGGGGATGGACCTGAAGACGGTCGACATCGTGAAGATATTCCCCTCGACCGACCCCGCCCGCTTCCGCATCTTCGACGAGGCGGGGCAGCTGTTGGCCTTGGCCGCCCGCGAGCCGGGCAGACAGGTGTTCCGCCCGCTGATGGTCTTCCCCGAGTAGTCCAGGGCTCCAGCCTCCCCCGCCTGCAGATATACCCCGACCGTAAAAAGAATACGACCTCTCGCGGCTCAGCCCCCTAGCGGATCGTGCCGAGCAACTCGGCCAGCACCCGGCGGGCCAGCTGGTCGGCGGGCATGGCGGGCTCCATCAGGCGGGTGTCGAGGGGGTAGGTGGGATCCTTGCCGGCGTGCTGGCGGGCGTTCTCGCCAAAGAAACGGGTAACCCGGGTCGCCACCTCGATCAAACGCAAGCGCACGCCGACCCGCGAGGGGGTCAACTGGCCGAAGCGGTACTCGGTGAGTTCGCCGAGCAGCACCACGTCGAACCCTTTGGCCGCCCCTTCGCTAACGGCTGCCAGCAACCGGGCCTCCTCGCTCTCGCCCAGGCGATCCCAGGGGGACTCCAGGTACTGCCCGACCACGCGAAAATTTCGCCCGGCGATCAGGAGCTCGTGGCAGAAACGGCCGGCGAGCTGTCCCTTACCCGCGGCGTAGGAGGGTTCGCGGAAGGGGAAGACCAGCACCGTCTTGCCCTGGAAATCGGCCTTCCCGGCCGCCAGAAACAGACGCAACTCGGGGTTCACCCGCCGTGGCCCCCATGAGGCGCACCCCGCCAGCAGAAACAAGGCAACCGCCACCGTGCCGATACGCAGGATTGGGCTCATGACCCGATTGTATCCCGGTTGCCATTGGCAAGTCAAAGCGGCCCCGAAGCCAGCGAGTGGCGCAGCCCGGCGACCACGATGGCCGCGGTGGCAGAGAGGATCAGGGTGATGATGGTCGGCGCGGCCCAGCGTTGCCATTCCTCCTCCTGCTCTGGATCGGCGGGGGCGGGGGCCAAGGTGGTCAGCCCGCGCAAATGGCCTGCGGTCAGGGCGACGTTTGCCGCTAGCACCAGCAGGTTCAGAGTGCGGGCCCATGGGGCGAGTCCTGCCAGGCCGGCCCAGAAGGGAGGCCACAACCAGCGGGCGAAAAACCCGACCAGGAAAAGAGCCCCTGCCCCCAAAAAACCTGCCGGGCGCGATACCAACCCGCGACGAAGGGCGCTGGCGATCAGCCCCAGGGCGGTCACCCAGAGGGCGACCAGGGTGACCCCCAGGGTGACGAAGCTGGCGGCAAAGAGGTTGCCGCCGAGGGCCAGCATGCAGAGGAGCTGGGCCAGGTAGCCCAGAACCAGCTGGACCGCCGGCCCGCGTTCGACCGGAAAACGGTACATGGCCAGCAAGGATTGGCCGATCAGCCACAGCACCAGCAGTGCCGTCCCCCCCAGAACGGGCAGCAGGGGAAGCGTTCCGCGGGTCGCCCCGGCCGGGGTGAGATGGACGGCTGCCAGCGGCAGGATCAATCCCTGCAGGGCCAGCCAGGACCATTTGGCGACCTTATAGCCGCGATCGGAGCGCGATGGGTTCATGCCCCATCATGGTAGCGGAGAGAGGGCGACAACGCAACCCCTCCCGGCCCCGCTGGACCGGGCCAATGGGGCAATTCGGCAAAAAATCTCCCCGCCGGGGATTCCCCCGGCCGGAGAATCGGAGTAAAATAGGGGGCGTCCCCATTCCGAGGAGTTGGATGAAACGCCTGCCCTGGATCCTTTGCGGACTGGCCTGTGTGCTGTTCGGGGCCGCCTGCCGGCAAAGCCCTGCCGTGGTCGCCCTCTCGCTGTCCGGTCTGACCATGGGCACCACCTACCAGGTTCAGGCAATCCCCCCCTCCCCCCGGTCGCCCTCTGAAGGAGCGGTACGCCAGGCCGTCGAAGAGGAGCTGGAGGGGGTCAACCGCTCCATGTCGATGTTTCGCCCCGATTCCGAGCTCTCTTCCTTCAACCGCAACACCGATACCGGCTGGTTTGCCGTATCGCCCGCGGTCGCCGAAGTGGTAACCCGCGCCCTCGAGGTCAGCGCCCTGTCGCAAGGCGCCTTCGACGTCACGGTGGCCCCCCTGGTCGACCTGTGGGGATTCGGTCGCAAGGGGCCGGCCGGTCGCCCCCCCGCCCCCGAAGAGGTCGGCCGGGTGCTCCAGGAGATCGGCTACTCCAATCTGGAAGCACGCCGCCAGCCCCCCGCCCTGCGTAAGAAGCGGCCCGCCCTGAGTTGCGACCTGTCGGCCATCGCCAAAGGGTACGCCGTCGACCGGGTGGCAGAACGGCTGTCCGCGCTGGGGTTCGAAAGCTACCTGGTGGAGATCGGCGGCGAGGTGCGCGCCCGCGGACAAAACGCCGAAAACCGCGACTGGCAGATCGGCATCGCCGCCCCCGACAGCAGCGGGGGGCTCGGGCAAGTCGTTCACCTTAAAAACACCTCGGTGGCCACCTCGGGCGACTACCGCAACTACTTCGAGAAGGACGGCCGGCGGTACTCCCATACCATCGACCCCCAAACCGGCAGCCCGATCACCCACGCGCTGGCCTCGGTGACGGTGATCCACCCCTCCTGCACCCACGCCGACGCCCTGGCCACCGCCCTGAACGTGCTCGGCCCCGAGAGGGGGATGGCTCTGGCCGTGCAGGAAAAGCTGCCGGTGCAATTCATCCTGCGCCAAAACGGCCGCTTCGTGGTGCAATCCACCGAGTGGTTCGCCCCATACCTCACCCGATGACGATCTGTAGCAACTTTGACCGATACCCAGAAAGCGTGGCACCGACAGACCTCGATCGCCAATCGCCGAATCCGCCGAACGGAAGGAACCCATGAAGCAACGAACATTCGCCCAGGGCGTTCATCCGCCCGACCGCAAGACCCCCACCGAGAACCAGGCCATCACCCCGTTGCCCCCGGGCAAGACCGTGGTGATCCCTCTGCTCCAGCACACCGGGGCGCCTGCCGAGGCCCTGGTGAAGAAAGGGCAACGGGTATTGCTGGGAGAGAAGATCGGCGAGGCCAAAGGGCTGATCTCGGCCCCGGTACACGCCTCGGTGGCGGGCACCGTCGCCGCGGTCGAGTCCCGGCCGTCGCCGGCGGGCAACCCGATACCGGTGGTGGTGATCGACAACGACGGAACCGATGAACGCGCTCCCCGCGCCGGGAACGGCAAGGCGCCGGCGGACCTCTCCCCCGACGAGGTCCGCCAGGCGGTCCGCGAAGCGGGCATCGTCGGTTTGGGCGGGGCGGCCTTCCCCACCGCGGTCAAGCTCTCCCCCCCTGCCGAACACCCGGTCGACACCGTGGTCATCAACGGCGCCGAGTGCGAGCCGTGGCTGACCTGCGACTACCGGCTGATGCTGGAAAAACCGGGCGAGGTGATCGCCGCCGCCGAAATCGTGATGCGCACGGTGGGGGCCAAAAAGGTGATTTTCGGCATCGAGGCCAACAAGTCGGCGGCGCTCGACCTGTTCGCCGGCAAGCTTTCGGGACGCAGCGACCTGACGGTGGCGGCGCTGAAGACCAAATACCCCCAGGGCGGCGAGAAGATGCTGATCGACGCCTTGCTGGGCCGGCAGGTCCCTTCGGGCGGCCTCCCCTTCCATGTGGGGGTGCTGGTACAGAACGTGGGCACCCTCTACGCCATCTGGCAGGCCCTGAACGACGGCCTGCCGCTGGTGGAGCGGGCGGTGACGGTGGCGGGCGACGCGGTCGCCAGCCCGGGCAACCGGCTGGTCCGCATCGGCACCTCGTGCCAGGAAGTGCTCCTGGCCTGCGGCGGGGAAACCGACGGCGACCTGGCCCTCCTCCTGGGCGGTCCGATGATGGGTCAGGCCCAGTGGCAATCCGACCTGCCGGTGGTCAAGGCCACCTCGGGCCTGCTGTTGATGCGTCGCAAGGGCCCCCCTGCCCGCGAATACCGCTGCATTCGCTGCAATCGCTGCGTGGGCCATTGCCCGATGCGTCTGGTTCCCTCGCGGATCGCCCTGCTGGTCCAGACCGGGGACATCGCCACGGCCCGCGAGTGGGGCCTGCTCGACTGCATGGAATGCGGCAGTTGCGCCTACGTGTGCCCGTCGGCAATCCCGCTGGTGCAGTGGGTCCGCCTGGGCAAAGCCGAAGTGCTACGGAGCAAACGCCAGTTGGAGAAGAAATCATGAGCCAACCGCGCTACGCCGGGTCCTACGCCTTGCAATCCTCGCCCCACATACGGCAGGGCGATCACGTACCCACCATCATGTACACCGTGGTCGCAGCCCTGCTGCCGGCCACCATCGGGGCGGTAGTGTTCTTTGGTTTCGATGCCCTGCGGGTGGTGGTGCTGGCCCTGGTTTCGACC
>CAZTNO010000215.1:0-5108 GCA_964614865.1 uncultured Clostridia bacterium | reverse complement strand
CGCCCCCCCTTTCCCAGAGGACGATGCCGGCAGCGAAACCATCAGGGCCTCCCCGGGAACCAAGCCGGCGGGGGCCAGGTGACGGAGGCCTTGGGCGGGGAGGACCCGCAGGGTGGAACTCGAGGGTGGAGGAGACAGGAGGAACGGGGCGGGGGCCGTGCGACCGATGGCAAGCGCGGCCGCGGCGAGGCCCGGCACCAGGAGGGCTTCCCCGGGGGCGGCACCGAGCAGCCAGGCCTCCCGCACCTCTCCTTGAGCCAACAACAGCAGCGGCGGAGGTTCCTCCCCCTGGGTTTCGCCCCATTCGGCGGCGGCCCCGGGATCGAGGGGGCTGACCGCCAATCGGCCCAGGTACGCTTTCTCGGCCTCGCCGCGGGCAACTTCCACCGCCTCTCGCAGGGCCCGGGTCAATTGGCCTGCCGCTCCCGCATCGCCAGCCCCGCGGGCCCAGTTTTGCCCTGCCTCGGCCAACCAATAGCTCAACGATCGCACCGTCGGAGGGGGCGGTTTGGGGGGGCGGCGGGCAGCCCCCCCCCCGATCGGCAACGCCAGGATTGCCACCAGCAAGAAGGGGAGCGTGCACAACCGGTTCATGGCGACCTGCGGTTGTAAAAGGCCGACTGCCGGTAGTGGGCAATCAGGTCGGCCAGAAAGATGCGCAATCCCGCCGAAGCCGGGATCGAAACCACCAATCCCCAGAACCCGAACGCCATGCCAAAAACGACCAGCGCCGTGAGCACCCACAGGAAGTGGAGGCCGATCCGTCGTCCGACGATGCGAGGGTACAAAAACCAGTTCTCCATCGCTTTGACCGTGGCAAACAGGGCCATGAGGAGGAGGATGCTTCGCAACGAGGAGTGGTGGGCCAGGGCCACGATCAACGACACGATAAGGCCGGCCACGGTGCCGAAGTAGGGGATGATGTCGCCGAGCCCGGCAAAAAGACCGATCAGCACGGCGAAAGGCAGGCCGAGCAGCGACAGCCCGGTCGAGTACAGGACCATCAGGAACACCACGCTCACGACCTGCACACGCACGTAGTGGGCCAGCGTGTGGTTGACTTGCCGCCCCTTGAGCAACACCTCGTCGCGGTGACGGGGGGGGACCAGCTCCACGAGGTACAGGCGCATACGGTCCGAATCCTTCAGGAAGTAGTACATGAAGAAGGGGATGAGTACGAGGTAGAGGGTGGTGATCACCAGGTTGTACAGACTGGCCCCCGCTTGCATCAACCACTCCGAGATTTGACCGAACGCCTGACGCAGTACCTGCTCGATCTCTTGCCCGAGGTTGAAACGGTTGAACAGGTCGGGGAAACGCCGGGCCAGCCCCTGCACCATCTGTTCCATCCAGGCCGAGGCCGATTTCACCAGATCGGGCAGGGCGGCGATCGCCCCTTGGGTCTCCCGCACCAGGTAGGGGACGAACAAGGTGACGGCCAGGGCGAACAGCGACACCGTGATCAGGGTCAAGGCCCCGCAGAGGACGAATCGTGGCAGCCGGGTCGCCCTGGCCAGGCGGGTGGCCAGCGGGCTCAGGATGTAGGCCAGCAAGGCCGAAAAGAACACCGGGATGGCGATCAGGTGGAAATGGCGCAGGGCGCCGATCACCCCGAGTACCGTCAGGATGTACAGGAAGAGGGCCCACAGGGGACGGGGAATCTTGTGCCACCAGCCGTGCATGCCCATATTCTTCAGTATTTCGGGAGGTTTGTCAAATGAAAAGGCCCCGCATGCGGGGCCTGGAAAGGACGGACGGAGGGAAAACTACTTGGCGGTGGAGTATCGCTCGGGGATGACACCGAGCACGTCGATGCCGGCACCCTTGGCCATGTCGATCAGCTTCAGCACCTGGCGGTAAGGGGTGGCGGAATCGGCGCGGATGAAGATGGTCTTGTCCTGGCGGGTGGCGTAGAGGTCGCGCAGGCGGCCTTCGACCAGACTCCACTCGATCGGCTCGGTGTTGAGTTTGACGTTGCCATCGGCTTCCAGGGTCAGGATGATCGTGTTGGTGGAGGAACCCTGGGGCTGGTCACTGGCGGTCTCGGGGAGCTTGACATCGATTCCTTTCTGCGCCACCGGGGTGATGACCATGAAGATGATCAGCAAAACGAGCAAAATGTCGCACAGGGGGACGACGTTGGGATCAGACTTGGCAGCGCTGGCGCCGATGTCCACACTCATGGAGAACCTCCTCTACGGGAAAGAAGTCAATTTAGCAGAACGTCTGGCAAAAGTCAAGCTCCGGGCAAGTCGGGCGCCGGGCGCACGCGACCGACGGAAGGGATGGCGGGGGCTCATTGCAGCGGGAAGGCGATCTTTTTCAGCGGAGCCAGCAGGGCCCCCGACTCGATCATCGCCGCCACCTCGCGGATCGGCAAGTCCATGCGGGTGTCCTCAGTGATGAACGGCACCTTCTTGCGCACCGCGGCGCGGATTCCCTCCAGCGGCGGCGAGGTCTTGAGCTCGTAGAAGCCCAGGGCCTGCAGGGCGGCCACGACCTCGATGGCCAGGATATGGCGGACGTTGGCCACCACCTCCGCCCCCTTGCGGGCGGCGTGGGCCCCCATCGAGACGTGGTCTTCCTGGTTGGCCGAGGTTGGGATCGAATCCACCGAGGCCGGATGGGCCAGTACCTTGTTTTCCGAGGCCAACGCCGAGGCGGTCACGTGGGCGATCATGAACCCCGAATTGAGGCCGCTTTCGGCGGTCAAAAAAGGGGGCAGCCCCATGTTGGAGGCGGGGTTGACCAGCCGGTCGATGCGCCGCTCGGAGATGGAGCCGATCTCGCTCAGGGCGATGGCCAGGAAGTCCATGGCAAAGGCGATCGGCTCGCCGTGGAAGTTGCCGCCGGAGAGGATCAGCTTCTGCTCGGGAAACACCAGCGGGTTCTCGGTGGCCGAATTCACCTCGATTTCCAGGGTGCGGCGGACGAAAGCCAGGGTATCGCGTACCGCCCCGTGCACCTGGGGGGTGCAGCGGACCGAATAGGCGTCCTGGACCTTGCGCTTGCCCTGGTGGGAGATCCACAGCGGCGAATCCTTGATCAGGTGGCGGATGTTGGCGGCGGTCTTGGCCTGGCCGGGATGACGGCGCACCTGGTGGATCTCGTCGTAGAACGGGGAAGGGTTGCCGAGCTGCGCCTCGAAGGTCAGGGCGGCGGCGATGTCGGCGACTTTCACCAGATTCTCGGCCTCCAGCAGGTTGAAAACTCCGATGGCGGTCATCATCTGCGTGCCATTGATCAGGGCCAATCCCTCTTTTTCCACCAGTTCGAGGGGCTCGAGGCCCGCCGCCTTCAACGCCTTGCCCCCCTCCAGCACCTTGCCCTGGAAGGTGGCCTCCCCCTCGCCGATCAGCACCTGGGCCAGGTGGGCCAGCGGGGCCAGATCGCCCGAAGCGCCCACCGAACCCTGCGACGGGATGCACGGGATCACGCCGTGATTGAGCATGGCCAGCAGCAGCTGGACCACCTCGGGGCGCACCCCGGAATAACCTTTGGCCAGCACGTTGGCCCGGAGCAGCATGACGCCGCGCACCACCCGCTCGGAAAGCAGCGGCCCGACGCCGGCGACATGGGAACGGATCAGGTTGCGCTGCAGGCGGCGCAGGTCCTTGGAAGCGATCTCTTTCTGGGCCAATGCTCCGAACCCGGTATTGATCCCGTAGTGGGGCTTGTCGCCGCCGAGGAACTCCTCCAGCACCTGACGACACCCGGCGACCCGGGCCAACGATTGCGCGGTGAGTTCGACCCGCACCTTGCCTTCGGCCACCCGGCGGTAATCTTCCAGGCTCAACGTGTTGCCATCGATCCGAACGGACATCGCAGTGACTCCTATTTCATGGTTTCGCCGCCGGCAAAATCCCGGTCCAGTCGAAATTCGTCGTTGGCCACGGTGGTTTTTCCCTGGTCCATCAACTCGGCCAGATGCTCTCCGGCCCCGGGGGCGAACATGAAGCCATGGCCGCTCATGCCGCCCGCGACGTAGAGCCCTTTCACCGGGGTTACCCCGATCACCGGCGAGCCGTCGGGGGTCATCTCGTAGCACCCGGCCCACTGGCGCACCACCTGGGCCTGGGCCAGCCTGGGGAGCAAGCGGACCATCCGCTTGGCCATCTGCACCAGGAACTGACGACTGGCCACGGTATCGGTGCCGGGTCGGGGCGGTTGCGGGGTAAAGCAACCGATCACCTGGCCGTTGGCCCGCTGGCAAAAGTAACACCCGTCCGGTCGGTAGTCGACCAGCATCGGCTTCAGAATCTGCGGTTGGCGATCGGTGATCAGCGCCTCATGCACCTCGGCCCGGATCGGCAGGTCGCAACCGGCCAGCCGGCCGACATCGGCCGACCAGGGGCCGGCGGCAATCACCACCTGGCCCGCGACGCGCCGTTGCCCATCTGCGGTCGACACCGCAATCACCCGGTTCTTCTTCACCTCGATCCCGGTCACCACCGCCGGGAACACCACCGCTCCGCCGCCGTGGCGGATCTGCTCCACGTATCCGTTCACCACCGCAAACGGGTAGGCCTGACCGTCGGCCGGCGAATACACGCCACCGCACAGGCCGTCGGCATTCAGGCCCGGCACGAGCTCCTGGCATTGATCGGCGGTCAGCAGCCGCACCGGCAAGCCGAGTCGCTGCTGCACGGGCAACAGTTGCGAAAAGACGGCCAGCCGCTCGGCGGTATGGGCCAGAAACAGGTAGCCCCCCTCGATGTATTCGACAGAGGTGGCGAACTTGGTATCCATGCCGCGAAAAAGGGCCACGCTGCGTTCCATCAGGCGGATGGCACCGGGGGTGGAGAACTGGGAACGGATCCCGCCAATGCAGCGGCCGGTGGAACCGGCCCCGGGGTGTTCCCGCTCCAGCACCGTCACCTTCCAGCCGCGGCAGATCAGGCTGGCGGCGGTGGCAAGCCCCACCACCCCGCCCCCGATCACGATCGCATCGGCTTGACTGGCCATGGTGGCCTCAGCTGCCCTTGACCGCCCCCAGGATCTCCAACGAAATGACATGGCGCTGGATTTCGTTGGTTCCTTCGTAGATCTGCAAGAGCTTGGCGTCGCGCATCATCTTCTCGACCGGGTACTCTTTCATGTAGCCGTAG
>CAZTNO010000214.1:0-5157 GCA_964614865.1 uncultured Clostridia bacterium | reverse complement strand
AGGTCTATTGTCAAGAAAAACCAGGAAACTCCTTAATGATAATGGCTTCAAGGAAAAGTACGATCTGTTTTGGACAGGTGTGAAAAAGAGTACTGATTTCCCGCTCAGCGCAAGTGGAAGAAACTGAAGATCCGCCGGCCGGTGGGGCCGTCGCGGCGCACCGAGGGGAACCCCAGCGGGTGGCAGCGGGTGCAGATGCCGGCGTCGGCGATCCGTTCGGGGCGAGCTCCGGCGGCCTCGAGCGACAGGCGCAAGCCCCTTTTCAAGTCGAACAGGAACTTGCCGGCAGGCCGGGGGGTAAATGCCGGGGTGATTTCGGCACGGGAGGCAAAGGCCCGAGCCAGGTCGTCCCCCACCTCGTAACACCGCTTCTCGACCCCGGGGCCGATCCAGAAGTTCAATTCATCAGGAACGATTCCGCAACGAGCGAGCGCATCGATGGCCTGTCGTTCGATGCCTGACAGCAGGCCCCGCCAGCCGACATGGAGCACCCCCCCAAAGGGGAGGCGGGGATGCCAGTAGAACAGGGGCAGACAATCGGCGGTCACGATCAGGCCGGCCAATCCCGGGCGCTCCATCAGCCAGCCATCAGCCCTCACCCGGCTTCGCACCGAGCCTGCCAAAACCACCCGGTTGCCGTGCACCTGGGTCAAGCCGGCCAAGGGGATCCCGTCCAGCCAGCGGCGCAGGACCGGCAGCGAGGCCCCGGGTTCGCTGAAGCCCATGACCGCGGTGGCGGTCTCGACCACCCGTAACGCCCCCTGGCCGCAGGGGATCCGTTTTGGCTCAACGACCACGCCGGGCCTCGCCGAGGATGATGAAACGCCGCACCGCCTGGTTGTGCTCCGACAGGGTGCGGGAGAAGTGGTGGGAGTGATCGTCCTGGGCCACGAAGTAGTAGAAATCGGTGGTCTCGGGGTAGAGGGCGGCCTCGATCGAAGCCCCTCCCGGCGAACCGATGGGGCCCGGAGGCAGCCCCCGGCGGGTGCGGGTGTTGTAGGGAGAATCGATCTTGAGATCGTCCCAGCCGAGCCGCCCCCGGTACCGGCCCAACCGCTTCAGGGCGTAGACGATGGTGGCGTCGCAATCGAGCAGCATCCCGGTGCGCAGGCGATTGTGAAACACCGAGGAGATGCGGAAGCGCTCCTCGCGCACGGCAGTCTCTTTCTCGATCAGCGAGGCCAGGGTGATCGTCTGGCGTACCGTCCAGCCCAAATCGCGGGCCCGCCACAGGCGCTGGTTGTTGAATTCGGCACGAAACCGGCGCACCATCATGGCCACCAGGGAGGCCGGGGACGTATTCCGCTCCACCTGATAGGTGTCGGGGAAGAGATACCCCTCCAAATCCCGGGCATCGGGGTCGAGGTCGCGGATCCATTCGGTGCGACGGGCGGCCCGCAGGAAATCGCGGCGGGGGATGTCGAGCACCTTGGCCACTTCGGCGGCCGTCTCTTCGAGGGTCAACCCTTCGGGGACGGTCACCCGGAGCGGCACCACCCGACCCTCGGCCAGCCAGTCGATCAACTGCGGGATGGTCATGGGCGATTCGAACAGGTAATCGCCGGCCATGAGTTTCCGCCCCCGGTGAACCACCCGGTAGACCAGGCGAAACAGCCTCCGGTCGGACACCATGCCTGCCCGTTCCAGATTTGTGGCGATGCGGGCCACCGGATCGCCGGCCCGGACCGTCACCCGCACCGCTCCCGGGTCCCTTTTGTACGGCCGGTTTGCGGCATGCCAGCCCCACCACAAGCTGGCAGCCATGGCACCCAGCAACAACAGGCTCAGCCCGAAGAACCGGCGTTTCATCGCCCCTCCCAGTAACGCTGCAGAATGATCTGGGCCGAGAGGCTGTCGATCGCCCGCTTGCGGTCGCGGCCACGGATCACTCCGCGGCTGAGCTCCTCGGCTTCCACCGAAGAGTACACTTCGTCGACCGTGGCCACCGGCAAACCCAGTTCGCGCCCGAGAAATTTGGCAAAACGGCCGGCCCGCCGGGTGGAGTCGCTCTCCCGGCCATCGGGATAACGGGGCACCCCGACCACCAGCCCGCTCACCTCGTACTCGTCGATTACCCGTCGCAGCCCGGAGAGCAGGTCTTGATCAGACTTTCTGGAAAGGGGCGGTAGGGGGCTGGCGCTCCGCAGCGAAGGCTCGCCTACCGCCAGCCCCACCCGCTTCACCCCGTAGTCAACGGCCAGGATCTTCATCGACGCGCTGCGGGCGGGTTTGGTGGTGAGCGAAACCCAGTTCGATCAGCCTGGTGAGCAGGTCGGTGAACGAGATTCCTTCGGCGGCGAACAATTTGGGAAACATGCTGATCTCGGTGAACCCGGGGATGGTGTTGATCTCGTTGACCAGAATCTGGCCGCTTTCCCGGCAGATGAACAGGTCGACCCGCGCCATGCCGTTCAGGAACAGGGCCCGGTAGGCCTGCGCCGCGGTGTTCTGGATGGTCTCCACCACCCTTTCGGGTGCGTCCATCGGGATGCGGAACTGGGTCTGGCCGTCGAGGTACTTGTCGGCAAAGTCGTAGAAAACTCCGTGGGGGATGAGTTCACCGGGGCGGGATACCTGGAGTTCGTCGTTGCCCATCACCGCCACCTCGATTTCGCGGACGCTTTCGCCGTTTTCCACGATGATCTTGCGGTCGTAGGAAAAGGCCTTGGTCACCGCCGCCGGCAGGGCCTCGGGGCCCTCCACCCGGGAAATCCCCACCGAGGAGCCCAGGGCGCACGGCTTGACGAACAGGGGGTAGCGCAATTGTTCGGCGCAGCGACGGGCGATCTCGCCAGGATCGGGGCGGGTGAAGACCAGGTAATCGGGGACCGCCAGCCCCGCCTGCCTGAACAGGTGCTTGGCCGCCGCCTTGTCCATGGCCAGCATCGAACCGATGCTGGCCGCACCGACGAAGGGGACGCCGGAAAGCTCGAGCAGCGACTGGATCCGGCCATCCTCCCCGTTGGGACCATGCAGCACCGGGAAGTAGATGTCGATCTCCTCGGCGCAGGTGACGTCACCAGCCAGCCAGGGCAGAAACGAGGCGGAGGGGATCGTCGCAAAACTCTCTTCACGAAACGATTCGTCGCTGGTGAACGCCCACCGGCCGTCTCTGCCGATATGGATCAGCACCGGCTGGAAGCGGTCGCGATCGAGGTGCTTGAAAACCGCTTTGGCCGACATCAGCGACACGGCGTGCTCGGCCGACTGGCCGCCGAACAGGATGGCAACGCGTTGAGGTTTCATGGTCCCCTTCCCTACTGTCGAAATGGCCCCAAAAAACCCCTTCCCCGCCCGCGACTATACCACGATTGCCCTTCCCCTTCAAGAAAAGCCGGCGGGGGGGATCGCCCCCCGCCAGCCGGAAACGCTCAGTGGCCGATCAGCAATCTCAGGTAAAACGCCCGGTCCATCCCCGGCAACGGCGCGTGCCAACCGGGAGAATAGGGCTGGATGAAGGCGAACTTCTCCTGGAACAGGTTGGTCACCCCGAGTTGCAGCTCCACCCCCGGAGCCCAGAGGTTTTTCAGCCGCAGGTTGATACCCACCATCCACATCGGATCGAACACCTGCATGCGGTGACTGTCGCTCTCCTCCACGTAGGCGACAAAGCCGTAGCGCTTGCCGATATAGGAAAGGGTGGGATGGATCGACACCTTGTCGGTCAACTTGAGGCCGGCGAGCAGGTTGAGCCGGTGGGCGGGAAACGCTAGCAGCGATTCGTCGTGACCGGGCACCTGGAAGAGGACCACCTCGTTCTTGCTGGTCCGGTAGTAGGCGTAGTTCAGGGCCAGGGTGAGTTTGGGCCCCCTGGTAGCGAAATTCCGATTCCACCCCGCGGGTGCCGACCTTGCCTGCGTTCATGTAGGTGCCGGAGCCCGATTCGGGGTCGGAAAGATAAGCGATGGTGTCCTTGATCGAGATGTCGTAGCCGTTGATCACCCAGAATATGCGATCCGAAAACCGGTAACCGACCTCCAACTCGAAGTTGGTCGCCTTCTCGGGTTTGATGGAGAGCCCCGGGAGAACCCGGTTGGGGATATCGCCCCCCGGGAGACGAAACGACGGGCTGGCCATCGCCTTGAAGTGGAATTTGTCGAGGGTCTTGGTCAAACCGATGCGGGGGACGAACGACGACTTGTACTCTTTCGAGTAATCGAAACGCCCGCCCACCGTCACGTTGGCGATCGGTGAGGCGAGCATCAACTGCCCGTAGGCCGAAAAGTTGCCATACCCCAGCGAATCCTCGCCGTTGACAAAAAGCCCCTCGTAAGGGCCCGGTTCGCTGGGCATCTTCAGGTAGTTGGAGTAATACTCGACACCGAAGATCAGGTTGGCCTTTTCGCTGACCGTCCACAGGCTGGACACCCCCAGGGTGAGTTTGTCGGTGTGTTTCAAGCTGGAGTACTCGAGATCGTTGGTGACCAGTTGCCAGGGGTGCTGCCGCTTGTACTTGATGAAGGGGGTGAGCTGCAGCCCGCTACTGGCCTCGAAGTCGTATTTCAGTTGCAGGAAGTAGCTGTCGAAACTCTCGCTTAGGGCCCCCCCGGCGTAGTTTTCACCCCACAGGTCGATCTGGGTGACGCGGTAGAGATCGGTGATTGCCCGGAAGTCGAGCCCCTTCCAGTTCAGGTTCAGGTTCATGCCGAAGTTGTCGAGCTGGGAGCGATCCTTCATCGACATCGATTCTCCGTAGTAATCGACGTTATCCCGAACACTGCGGGAGCCCTGGCCCAGCACTCCCACCACGCTCTAAACAAAATCGCCGGCCTGATGGCTGTAGCCGGAAACCACGTTGCGGTGGGAAGGGCGCGATCCCGACTGTGACCAGAGCACCGAGAGAAACCCTTTGCCGGGCTCGGGCTTGCGGGTGATGACGTTGATCACCCCCAGTTCGGCGTATCCTCCGTAGATCGACGAGCCGGGGCCCCGGATGATCTCGATGCGCTCGATCATGTCTACCGGATAGTGGTTGCCGTACTGAGTGGTGGCAAACATCTCCTCGTTGCACTCCTGGCCGTCGACCATCAGCAGGATCTTGCCCTCGTAGCCCCACAGCCCCCTCAATGAAGGGCCCACCTGGCCCTCGACATCGACCCCGAAATTGAACCCGGGCACCAGCAGGCTCAGGGCGTCGAGCAAATCCCTGGCCCCCGA
>CAZTNO010000213.1:0-5174 GCA_964614865.1 uncultured Clostridia bacterium | reverse complement strand
GGTGGTGTTCTTGCCCTTGACCGCGCGGGGCACCCGGCACGAGCTCCCGGTGCTGGTTTGCCAGGGCGAATTGACCGTTGCCGGCAAGAACTGGGCCCGCCTCGACCCGGAGTTGTCGGAGGTGCGCCGAACTGAGACCGTCGAGGAGTGGATCGATGGCCTCAACCTGTTGTACGTGGCCTTCACCCGCCCGGTCCAGGCCCTGGTGGTGGGGGCTTTTGCCAAGCCACCGGGCAAGACTCGGGAACCCGAGGGAGAAGAGATCCCCTCCTTTCCCGGGTTCGCCCCCCTGGTCGAACGCCACCCCCTGATCCGTCCACCAGATCCTGTGGGTGCGGGTCCCCTCCGCTGGGGGAGTTTCCCCCGGCCGCAAAGTAGCTCGCGCCACCCGGGCACCCCCCGTTTGCCCCTCACCGACAAGCGGCTGCTCACCCGCGACTGGCAACGCGACCTGCTGGTTTTCCACCGTCGGGGCAACGGGGGGGAGGGGGCCACCGATCCCGCCCGTCGTCGCGGCGAGGACGTGCATGCTGCGCTGGCCTTGATCGACCGCTGCTCGGGACCAGAGGAGCTTGGCGACCGCTGGCGGGTGGCGGCCACCCGGATCGGGCTCGGAAAGGAAGATGTCCAAACGATCGGCGAGTTTTTGCTCCGGCCCGAGGTGGCCCCCTTGTTCTGCTCCGGGCGGGCGTTCCAGGAGCGGGATTTGCTGACGGGCACCTTGGAAAACCCCTCGACCCTGCGCATCGACCGGTTGGTGGAAACCCAAAAGGAGATCTGGGTGATCGACTTCAAAACCGGAACCGAAACCCCCGATTCCCACCGCCGTCAGGTCGGCGGCTACGTGGCAGCCCTGGCCCCGTTGTATCCCGGGCGAATCTGTCGCGGCATCCTCCTCTACCTGGACCGCGGTGAGGTGGTGGAGGTCCCGTGCTGATCCTGATCCCCTTCGAGGAAAACCTGGTTTGCCGAACTGCCCGGCAGGCGCTGGCGGAAAAGGATCCATCGGGCACTCTGGTCGTCTTCCCGGGGCGGCGGTTCCTGACCTTTCTTCGCCGCGAACTGGCCACCCTCTGCCCTCCCCCCTGCTTCCCCCCCCGCCTATTGCCGTTCGATGCCCTGGTCGGGGAGGTGTTCCGCCTCCACCATCCCGGGTTTGTGGCCATCGACGAGATGACCCGCGTTTTTCGCCTGTGGGAATGTCTTCAGCAGGCGGAGTTTGCGGGTGTCCACTACGGCTTGGGTGGCGGGGCGGGGGGATTCGCCCGCTGGTACCCGGCGGGTTTGCAGTGGTTGCGGGCGGTGGAAGCGGTCCTTGCCGAAGCGGGAGATCTGGAAAAACTGCCCCAGGAGACCTTCGCCCGGCTGGTCGAACTGGGAGAACACCACCGCGAATACCGCCGGTTCATCGGCGCCCTGCCCGCCCTGGCCCTGGCCTACCGGGATCGCCTGCGGGCGAATCGCGAGATGACATCGGGGACGGCGGCAAGAACCATTCTCGACCGGGCGGGCGAGGGGAATTTGCTGCTGCCAAACGTCGCCCGCTGGTTGCTGGTGGGCTTTTCCGTGCTTAGCCGGGTGGAGGAGAAACTCCTCGGGGCGATCGCCCGCTCCGCCCCTTACGACTTGCTGGTCCAGACCGATCAGGGTTCGTGGGGCGACCCCCGCTCCCCGTTCGCCCGTCAACGGCGCATGGCCCTGTCGCTGGGGCTCGATCCAGTGGTGGAGGGCCCCGGGCGGGGGGGCGATTTCTGGGCCCGTCTGGCCGCCCGGGTGGTGCTGCACCCCACCCCATCCACCGAAACTGAAATGGCGGCGGCGGCCGAGGTGATCGCCCGGCGCAGCCCCGACCTGGCCGCCGGCAACTGGCTGTCGATGGGGGTGGCTATGCCCGATCCCGGGTCGCTGGTCCCCTTCGTGCAGAACGTGGTGTCGCGCTTCGAAGCGGGCCGGATCACGGCCAACATCACCCTGGGGTACCCTTTTTCCCGCACGCCGCTGTGCCAGCTGTTGCTCGCCATCCTCGAACTGGCCGGCGCCGAACTCGACGGCCGTCTGCCGGTGGCCCCCTACCTGACGATCTTGCGCCACCCCTTCGTCAAAGGCAACGGCGAGGCGGGGGGCGGGTACTTTTCGGTTTGCCATGCCATCGAGGAGACGATCGCCGCCGGCGGGTTGCTCGAGTTCACCACCGGGGAAATCGAGCTGGCGCTGGCCGAGGCGCTGGGTGAAAAAAACGGCCAGCCCCCCGCGTCCGGGTTCGCCTCGAAAGCAGATGCCCTCGCCCAAGCAACCGATTTCCATCACCACTTCGTCTTCACCGGGGGGGCGGGCTGGGACCTGCTGCCCTTTTTGCGCCAGACCCTGCGGCGGATTGCCGGTATCGCCGCCCCCGGGGGGTACCTGTTCCTGGCCCCGATGGTCGATACCGCCGTCGAGGTCCTGGACGAGTTGCAGGGGTTTGTCGCTGCAAATTCCGACTCGATTGGCCCCGCCGAGCGGGACGATGTGATCGGTTGGCTGCGCAGCGTTTTTACCGGCCGCGAAATCGGTTTTGACGGCACGCCGCTCCAGGGCCTGCAGGTGATGGGGATGCTCGAGTTTCGCGGTCTTTCGTTCGACGAGGTGGTGATCCTCGATACCATCGAGGGGGTCCTGCCCGGTGCCAGGGCCATCGACCCGCTGCTGCCCCGCGAGATCCGCCTGGCCCTGGGGATGCCCCCCAACGACGATCGCGTTGCCATCTATGCGGCCCACTTTTTCGCCCTGCTGGGCCGGGCCCGCAAGGTTCACCTCTTCTACCCGACCGCGGGGACGGCATCGGGGGGGAAAGGGGAGCCCAGCCGTTTCATCCGGCGTTTGCAGGTGGAAGCAGCTTGGGCAGAGGCCACCATCGCTGAGGAAACCCGTCTCTTCCAGGTGGCGTTGCGTCACCGGCCTCGCCAGGGCGCGGCCAAGACTCCGGCCGTGATGGACAGGCTGCGCAGGATGTCGTGGTATGTCTCGGCCATCGAGACCTACGTGTCGTGCCCGCTGAGGTTCTACTACGGTTCGGTGCTCGGGCTGAACGAACGTTCCCAGCCGGGCGAAGCCGATCAGCGCTTCTGGGGCAGCCTGGTGCACGCCACTTTGCATCGCCTGTATTTGCCCTGGCAGGGGAGGGAACTCGACGAAAAGGCCTTCACCGACATCGGCGACCGGCTCGCTGCCGAACTCGACCGGCAATTCGCCGAATCGGGGCTGCCGGTGAACCGGGGGGCCGTGCGCATCCGCCGTTGGGTGACCGAGCGCAGGCTGGCCCGCTTTCTTGCCCTGGACCGGGGGCGGGCCCTGGCGGAGGGGGGGGGGCTCGTGCTGACCGACCTCGAGCGGTCCCTGTCGCGCCGTCTGGTCGCCAGCGAAGGGGACGGCGAGATCGATTGCCGGGGCCGGGTCGATCGTCTGAACCGATGCCGGGGACGACTCGAGGTGATCGACTACAAGACCGGTGCCGCCGGGGTGAAAACGGTCCGCGCGGGCGATGCACCCCTGAGCGGACTGTTTCGCCAGGACGAAGCCGAATACCGCCAGTCGCTGGCGACCTTCGCCCGTCGTTTTCGCGGCATCCAGGTGATGACCTACCTGTGGATGATCGACCAGCCGGGCGACGGGGGCGCCGACGGGTTCTACGCCCATGTCGGCGAGAGCCGGGATCCGTTCCGCCCGGTTTGGCCCGCCGAGGCCACCGCCGAGCTTCGCGAAGCCCTGGCCGGCGAATTCGCCGCCGGTTTGCGAGAGCTCGCCAGCGACCTCTTCCTGCGCCCCGAATTCCTGCCCGTACCCGGCCGGAACTGTGCTACCTGCCCCTTCACCCTTTCCTGCGGCGACCTGTAGCGGCGGCAGGGGATGCCCGCAATTTCCGTTGACTATCCCGGGGCGGTTTTCTAGAATCGACTCATGCCGGACATTGCCGCCCGGTCAGTCCAGGAGGTGCCATGCCCGAGGTGAAAATCGTCGATCTGGAAGCCGGACACGAGGAGGCGTACTGTCTTTGTCTGGAAGAGTGGTCTGCCGAAATCAGGGAAGCGGGAGGCCATAAAGAGCAGTGGCTCGCGCAGGCGAAAAACCGGGGGCTCCGGGTCAAGTTGGCCCTGAACGAGAACGGCACCGTGGGCGGAATGATCCAGTACCTGCCGATCGAGCATTCCCCAGCGGCGGGGAATGCGCTCACCTTCATCCTCTGCGTCTGGGTCCACGGCTACCCACAGGGGCGCGGAAACTGTCAGCGCCGGGGCCTGGGCAAGGCCCTGCTGGCCGCGGCAGAAGACGATTCCCGCCGCCTCGGAAGCGGAGGCATGGTGGCCTGGGGCATGATCCTGCCCTTCTGGATGCGCGCTTCCTGGTTCCGCAAGCACGGCTACCGCAAAATCGACCGCCTGGGATTGATGGCCCTGCTGTGGAAGCCCTTCACCCCGGACGCGGTGCCCCCCCGCTGGATCCGGCCGAAAAAAACCCCGGCGGCCGAGGCCGGCAAGGTGGTGGTGACCAGCCTTTTGAACGGCTGGTGTCCGGCCATGAACCTGGTCCACGAACGGGCGCGGCGGGTGGCGGGCGAATGGGGCGACCGGGTCGAGTTTCGCGAGATCCGTACGGATGATCGGGCCGTCTTCCTGGAGTGGGGGCGGAGCGACGCCCTGTTCGTCGACGACCGCCAGATCCGCAACGGCCCTCCGCCCAGCGCTGAAAAGATCCGCCGGGCGATCGCCCGCCGGGTGAAGCGCCTTTAGGGACGGACTTTGAAAATTTGAAAACTACCTGATATAGTGGTCGCATGAGACACGCAAGATTGACCTGGCCTGGGGCGTTGCATCACCTGATGAACCGCGGTCATGGCGGAGAGCGGGTATTTGCCACGGAGGGATTGAAGAAGCGTTACCTTCAGTTTCTTCGCGAGGCAGGGAACTATTATCACATCCCGATCATCGCCTATTGCCTCATGGACAACCACTTCCATCTCGTGGTCGAGAACCGAGGAGGGACCTTGTCGCAATTCATGCGGGTGGTCCATACCCGGTATGGATTCCAGTATCGCCGCGAAGTGGGAGGAAAAGGGTATGTGTTCCAGGATCGATTCCAATCCACGTTGATTCAGAACGATGCGTACCTTATCCAGGCGGTGTGCTACGTGTTGAACA
>CAZTNO010000212.1:0-5174 GCA_964614865.1 uncultured Clostridia bacterium | reverse complement strand
GCTGGGCGAATTTTTGAAAACCCGCCACAACCTCCCGGTGGCCACCGTCCGCGACGAACTGATCCGTGAGCTCGCGGCCTTTTCGGGTTCCTCGCAGTTTGCTGACGACGTCACCCTGGTGCTGATCAAGGTCACCTGCTGATCCCCGTTTCATCGACAGTTGTCGGTTGCCTTTTTCTGCCGGTTCGCATTATAATCGGCCCATCATGGAAGAGACAGCGGCCAGATTCTCGGGCTATACCGTGGACAGGGAACTAGCCTGCGGGGGCTTCGGCACCGTCTACCTGGCCAAAGACGCAAACGGTCGCTCGGTGGCCATCAAGCAGCTCTCGCGCCACCAGTTCGATCGCGACATCTCGCAGCGTTTCCTGCGCGAGGCCATGCGGGTCGAGGAGTTGCGCGAACGGTTCCGCCTCGACTTCCTGGTCCGCATCATCCAGGTCCTGCCCGAAATCCCTGCGTACGTCATGGAGTATATCCCGGAGAGCGCTGCCGCCTACTTCGCCCGCCAGCCCGACGAGAGGTTCCTGTTCGACGTCATCGCCGCCGTCACCCAGCTCCACCGCATCGGCGTCGCCCACCGCGACATCAAGCCGGCCAACATCCGGGTCGGCGCCGGCCGCCCGGTCCTCATCGATTTCGGGGTCTCCTCGTGGTGGGACAGCCGTTCCCAGATCATTCCGGTGGGCACCCGTTTCTACTCCCCGCCCGAGATGGTCGCCCAGTTCGACGAATTCCGCAGTTGCACCGCCGCCGTCGCCGCCAGCCGCAAACTGTCCGACATCGAGCCCGACAGTTTGCAGGACCGCCTCCGTCACGTGAAGATGATCCACGACGTCTATTCGTTGGGCATCACCTTGGGCGAGTTGATGCTGGGGCGGTTGCCGTTCAGTCTCGACTCGTACCGTTCCTACCTGGAAACGGGTGGCACCGAAGAGTTTGAAAGCTGGCTCCAGGAGATTCCGCCGACCTTTCGCCCGTTGGTTGCCGGCGCCACCACTTTTTCCCCGGAAAAGCGCCCCCCCCTCGCCACCCTGATCGCCACCCTGCCCACCCACTTCGCCACCTCGACCGCCCCCATCCTGCATAGCCCCCCGCCGGCCGGCAGCCAACCGGAGAACCCTCTCCCGTGCTGGAGTTGCGGGCACGAAAACCTCGGCACCGCCGAGATTTGCCAGAAATGCGGTGAACCGGGGCGGCACATCGTCCTCTCGTTGCACCCCCGCCAACCGGTGCGTTTGCGGGAAACCCCGGCGGCGGTCCGTCTGCTCTCGAACGGCCCGGGCGATTTGCCGGCCATCGACATCGAGGAAGACCTGCCCGACTTCGACCTGGTGCTCGGTCGCGACCCGGGTGTGGCCCAGATCGCCTTCCCCGACGACAACTGGATGTCGAAAGGACACGGCCGATTGCGCAAGGACGGCTGCCGCATCCTCTACGCCGACGGCTTGGCTGGCCAGGCCCCGACCCATGCAGCAAACCTGAACGGGGTCCCCATCGGCTCCCGCCTGCAAGAAATCCCCATGGGCGCTTTTTTACAGCTGGGCAGCACCGTGCTGGGCTTCACGCGGGGTTTCGGTCGCTACCGCCCCCTGTCTGGCGGCAAGCGGGAGCAGCCATGAAGCAGTGCACCAGCTGCTTGCGACTGATCGGCCATGCCCCGCGCCGGTGTCTCTACTGCCGGAGCGAGAAACTGGCCGAGCTGCCGCTGGGCGCTCCCTCGCTCAGCCAGAGTTTCCGCCTGTTCACCGCCGAGATCTGCGTCGACGAGACCACCTACTCGATCGTCCGGCCGCTCGGCAAGGGGGGGTTTGGCACGGTGCTGCAGGTCAGCGACCCGGTGGACGGGCGATCCTACGCCATGAAGGTGCCGTTGCAATTCGACGAGATCTTCACCAACAACCAGGCCAACCGTCCCGAAGAGATCGAATCGTCGCGGCGGTTTCTGGAAAACGAGATCCACACCATCCAGAATTTCAAGGACGAGACCTTCCTGTACATCCACCGCAAAGGGATCGCCCGGGCCCTGTACCGCGGCCAGGAAGTTCAGTTTCCCGTCTTCCTGATGGAGTTGGCCGAAGGAACGGTCGATTCGCTGATCCGGCTGGAGTCGGAGGGGAAACTCAAGATCCCTTCCGAGGAACGCTCGAAGATCATCCGCGAATCGGTCGGAGCCATCGCCCACCTGCACGCCTTGAACGTGATCCACCGCGACCTGAGCCCCGACAACCTGTTCATGGTCGACCGCGGCGGCAAGATCTCCTATGTGCTCGGCGACTTCGGGGCCTCCAAGCGGCTGGTGGAAATCAAGGAGAGCGACCGCTCCACCAAGATCGTCGCCCATACCGCCTACCTCGACCCCCTCCGCTACAGTGAAAACTTCCGCTACGACTTTCGCACCGACGTGTACAGCCTGGGGGTGATCTTCACCGAGATTCTCCTGGGCAAATCCTGGATCAAGACCATCGGCGAGGGAAACATCGCCCACCTGGCCGCCATCGACTTCGAACACGACTTCCTCCGCCCCCACGCTTCCGACCAGATATCCCCCCCCCTGCTCGAAGCCCTGGCCCGCGCCACCCGCCGCGACCCGGATGATCGCTTCCCCAGTGTCGAGGCGTTTCGCGACGCCCTGGTGCAGGGCTTCGACACCGACCGGGAAAAGACCCACACGCCGGTGATCACCCCCGAGCCCCCGCCGGTGGGCAAAGCCCAATCGCTGGAGTGGGAGTTCCAGTTCACCCTCGCCCTGCCCACCCCTTCCGGCGGGGATACATTCGCCCAACCCAGCCGGGAAATCGCCCCCGGCCAGCGGATCGTCCTCGCCGATTTCCGCGGCGTCCGGCTGTTGATCCCGGGGTTCACCCCGAAGCGCGCCGAAATACGCCATACCAACCTCTACTCGGTCACTGTGGTGGACCGATCGGTTTTGCTCAACTTCCGCAACTCGGAGTGGCAAAAGCTCCAGTTGCCCCTGACCCTGATCCGGGACGAGTGCCAAGGCGAGTTCACCTTCCGCGCCGTCCTGATGGTCGACGGAACCGCACCATGACATCCCAAACGCCTCCCCCCCCCGTTGCGACCATTGCGACCATCCCGTCCCTCGGCTGGTGCCGGGGAGCCCGGGAAAACCAGGAAGATTGCTTCGGAGTCTGGGGCGATGGCCACCGGCTGACAGCGGTGGTCGCCGACGGCATGGGCGGCCATCAGCACGGAGACCTCGCCTCGAAATGGCTGGTCGAAGAAATCGGCCGCCTGGCGGGGCAGGACATCCCTTTCATCGAGCGACTGGCCCGGGGCACCTCGCGGGCGGTGGAGCGGATGAAGCGGAAGGGGGGGGCCATGGGGGCCACCCTCGTGGCGGTGGAAATCGCCCATCAGGATGGCGGGGTGGGGCTTTCGCTGACCTGGGTGGGCGATTCGCGCATCTACCTCCTGACCACCAGCGAGACGGTTTCCCCCCCGGGGGTCCTGCTGGCCCGCCAGGGGCCCCATCAACTCCGGCTGCTCACGGCCGACGACAGTTTCGTCTGGGGGTTTTTCACCCGCGGCGAGTTGACGCTCGACCAGCTGACCCGCCACCCCTTCAAAAACCAGCTGGAACGCTCGGTGGGCGGGATGTCCCCGGGCACCGACGTGGTACTGCGGGAGCGCTGCCTCCGCCTCGCCCTGGAACCGACCGACCGGGTCCTCCTCTGCTCGGACGGCATGTGGGAGTCGTTCGAGCGCCAGCAAGACCTCCTCCCCCCCCTGGCGTCGGCCGCCCCCGATCTGGCCCTCCTCGACCACCTGCGTCGCGAGGGGGCCCGGGGCAACCTGCACGACAACGTGACCTGGCTGGTATTGACCGCCGAAACGGCCGCCTCCCCGTGGATTCGGTTGCCCCGCCCCGAGGACGAGCGGCTGGGTATGATCGTGCAAAACGGTTCCTTGCCATGAAACAGGAAATCGAGGCCTTCTTCGCCAACCTGGCAAACCAGGGGCTGGTCGAAGGCCAGGTGCGGGTGGGGCGCCGGGTGTTTTCTTTCCAACCGGGCGGCACTCCTGCAAAAAAACACCGCCGCGGGTGGTGGATCCTCTTCTCATCGGGGCTGATCACCCTGCTGCTGGGGGCGGTTCTGATCCTATCCCCGCAGCTGCCATGGTTGAACCTCCGCCGGCCTCCAGCGGTCGCCCTCCCCGTCGCCGCCACGGGCTTGCCCGCCGCCCTGCAGACCGAATTGGTCCGGCTGCGGAACGGAGCCCCGACCGCCGACGAAACGGCCCTGCCGGCTTTCCTGTGGGCCCGGGCGAATCGTTCCCGGGTGAATGCCCAGGGCTACCTGGAAGCCGAATTCGCCGGGCAGCTGGACATGGTCTACCTCCCCGCCGGCCAGTTCACCATGGGCTCGGACACCGGAAAAGCCGATGAAAAGCCGGCCCGCCCAGTCACCCTCGACGGCTACTGGCTGGCGAAAACCGAAACCACCCGCGGGCAGTTCCGCCGGTTTTGCGAACAGCGGGGGGTCCCCCCCCCGACCGATCCCGACGATGGCGGGGACCACCTGCCGGTGGTGGGCATCACCCGGCAGGAGGCCTTGCAGTATTGCGAATGGCTGTCCAAAAGCACCGGCCTGACGTTCCACCTGCCCAGCGAGGCGCAGTGGGAAAAAGGGGCCCGCGGCACCGACCTGCGCGTTTTCCCGTGGGGATCCACCCCGGTCTCGGGCACCCGGGCGAATTTTGCCGATCGCCGCGAATTCGAGCTGGAGAAGGACTTCTGGGCCGACCAGTCGATCGACGATGGCTTCGCCAAGCGATCGCCGGTGGGGAGTTTTCCCGAGGGCGCCTCGCCCTACGGGCTGCTCGACATGGCCGGCAACGTGATGGAGATGGTAGCCGACCCCTACGTGGCGGACTACTACCGGAAGGCCCCGCCCCTCAACCCGCTGGCCGAAGGGGGAGACGGGGAGTTCGTGCTGCGCGGGGGAGGGTGGGGGAGCGAGGCGGAGACCCTGCGCTGCTCGTGTCGTGCCCATACCGATCGGCGCAGCGATCGGTCGCCCCACTGGGGGTTCCGGGTCGCCATGACCGCCCCGCCCAAAAGCGGCACCGAAACCAGGCCATGAAACGACAAGCGCTCCTGGTACTCGTTTTCTGGGTTCATTTTGGGCTGGCGGCGGCGGACCGCCCAA
>CAZTNO010000211.1:0-5188 GCA_964614865.1 uncultured Clostridia bacterium | reverse complement strand
GTTGAGCATGTCGATTTTGGCGCCGTACAGGTTCTCCTGGTTGATCTCCCACAGGTCCGAACTCTGTTGCGGGTAAAAGATCCCGACCTTCAGGTTGACGCTTTGCGCCCATCCGGCGGGAACCAGGGCAGCAAGCAGTACGATCCAGATCAGCTGTTGTTTCATGTTGACCTCCACTTCGATCCGAGCAATTCTGTTGCCAACCTTTTTCGGCAGCAACCGCCAGCTTCTGTTCCAATAAGAGGACAGCGAGAACGAAAAAGGGGGCATCAGCCCAGCTGGGCGAGGACTTTTTCCTTTTTGGGAAGGCCGGAAAAGCGCGTTTTTTCCTTTCCCTGGTGGTACACGATCAACGTCGGCACGGTCCAAACGGTCACGGTTTGGGCCAGGGCCTGTTGCTCGGCGATATTAACCTCGTAGGCCCGCACATCGAGCGTTTTCTTTTCTTCGAGAATGGCCTCGATCAACGCCGGCATCTTGCGGCAGGGAGCGCAACCGGGTGAGGAAAAATCGACCAGCACCCACTCGCTGGCCCCGATACGGTCGTTATAATCTTTCTGGGTCAAGGATTCCATGATGCCTCCTGGTTGGGGTTCACAGGGATTCGATCAAAGCCGGCGCCGCTTCGGGGGCCTCTATGGCGCAGAGGACGATTCGCGATATCCGTCGGTCCGATTCCGCCACGACGATCACCGGCAACTGGGTCACGGCCAGCGCCTCGTGCACCGCCCCCTCCCGGCTGATCCCGACCGGCAAGGTGATCCCCATGGCCAGCAACTCGCCCTGCCGGGCGGTGATCTCGGTTGCCTCGGCAAGGCGAGGGGTTGCCCCTCCACCGGGGCCGGCATGTCCGGTCAAGCGGGCGATGGCGACCACCTCGATCTGCCGTTCCCGCAGTCGCGGAAAAACTTGCTGCAAGGCTCGTAACCAGCCGAGACAGTGAGGACAGTCGAGGGCGAAGACCAGCGTGATTTTTTTGCCGGGAGCAGTTTGGGCGGGGGTGAGCCACACATCGACGGCGGGGTCGGAGAACACCTGGCCGATCAGGTCGATCTGGGTGACGATCCGGCCCAGCAGCTCTTTTCCAGCCGGGTCGGAAGCTCTAGACAGCCCCTGCTGAGAGAGTTGCCTGGCCTCGGCCTGCCGCCCTTGGGCGGCAAGGGTCAACGCCCCGGCAGCCACCCAGGCCGGCCGAAACACTTCCAATTCGGCCTGGGGCGGATGGGAGAGGAGGAACAATGCCGCATCCCCCCCCGCTTGCCAATCGCCCAGGGCGCGCAGTAACTGGACGTGGGTCCAGGCCTGGACATCGCCCCAGGGAGCCTTTTCTGCCTGCTCTAGCAGAGGTGCCGCGTCGACCCAATGGTGCTGAATCGCCAGGGCCTTGATCTTTTCGGAAAGGAGGGCAGCAGCCAACTCTCCCTGCTGGGGCGGGATTCCGGCCAGGACTTCGATGGCCCCTTTGCCGTTTCGACGCAGGTTGTGGGCCCGGGCCCGCAACAGGTCGGCCCGGGGGCCCGGCGCCGAAAAAGAGGCCAACCAGCGGTCGATCTCGATCCCCCGCTGTTGCTCGAGGCGAAGCCAGGCCTCGCCCTGCGGAGCTACCTCCCCGGCGAGGGCGTGTTTGGCCAGCGACAACCAAAGCGCGTTCGCTTCGCTACCGCCTCTGGTTGCGATCTCCCCCAGATTGCGGGCGGCGGAGTCCACCTGATCGGGAGCGGGCTTGCGGTGACATGCCCCCAGCAAAACCAAAATGCCCAGACACAGCATCAATCGTCGCATCGCGCCCTCTTTAGCGGCCGGCCCAAAAGGCGACCGGCAGCACATGGGGACATTGTACCACACACCCTTCCCGGGGTGTCCCCCGGCAGGGCGACAAAGCATTGCTTTTTGTCGCGGCATTGACTATGATGCGCCTATGAATTCAAACAGCGAGGTGAAGCCGATGAACGACCCCAAAATCGTCAACAACCGCATCCTTTTCGCCGAGCTTTTCAGCGATTCGATGGGCACCAACTACCGTGCCGCCGAGCTGGAAAACCGCAAACCAAAAAGGCACGAGTTGCTGTGCCAGGTCAGCCCGGCGCTGCTGGCCAATCCCGACACCTGGAAGCGGGTGCGCATCCTGCTCGAGGGGATCAAGAAGTCCAACATCTCCCAGCTGTTCTCGCCCGAGCAGATCCTGGGCGGAGGCTCCGATGTCCAGCTCGTATACGAGCCCTTTCAGGGGAAAGTGTTCGAACAGATCCTGGAGGAGTCGGAGGAGCGCAACCTGCCCATCACCTTCGACCTGGCCTTCTCGATCGCCCTGGCCATCGCCGATATCATCGAGGTGGGCTCGTCGATTATCGTTTCGGGAGAGAAATCCTTTCACGGCATGCTTACTCCCGACAACATCCTGATCCACTACGATGGCAAGATTTTTCTGAAGAACTACGGCATCTTCCCCTACCTCGACCGCAACGACCCCCTCTTCACCGAATTCGAAAAGAAGTACGGCGCCTGGCTGGCCCCCGAGATGATCCGCAAAGAGAAGTCGCTGCCCCAGTCCGACATCTACCACCTGGGCTACCTGATCTACCGCATGCTCACCGGCAAGTACTTCTCCTGCTCCGACACCGAGGATTTCAACGCCAAATTCGCCAACATCGCCTTCAAACAGCACATCCCGACCACCGACAAGGACCTGTTCACCCACATCATCAACTTCTTCAAGAAGACCCTGAATCCAGATCCGACCAAGCGGTTCCGTTCGATCAAGGAATTCAAGGAGTTCATCACCAACTTTTTCCACATCGAGGAACTTTCCTCGATCACCTTCAACCTCGCTTACTTCATGAACTCTTTGACCGGAGACGCCCAGGAGAAAGAGGCACTCCTCATCGCCGAAGAGAAAAAATTCGTCCTTCCCGAACCCAAGAAAGCGCCCCCTCCTGCCCCCGGTGCGCGCAATGACGAGAAGTTGGTGGAAAACCTCCTGGCCGGTCTCGATGAGCAGAAGAAAACCCCCTGGCCGCTGATCGGCGGCGCTGCCGCGGCGGTTCTGGTGATTGCCATGGCCCTGTTCTTCTACTTCGGTGGCAAGAGCAAGAAGGCCGAAGAAATGGCCATCAAAACCCAGGAACAGATCAAACAACAACTCCTTTCGGCCAACGAAGCCAAGTACGAACAGAAGATGAAGGAACTCGAAGCCACCTTCCAGCAGAAACAGGCGGCAACCGAAGAGGAGCGGAAGGCGATCGAGGCCAAGCAAAAGGAAATGCTGGCCACCCTGCAAAAGCAGAAGCAGGAAGAAGAGGACCGTATCAAGGCGCAACAGGCCCAGGAAATGGCCAAGCGAAAGAAAGAGGAAGACGAACAACTCGCCCAACAGCTGGCGACCAAACAGAAAGAAGAACAGGAACGGCTGGCCAAGGAAGAGGAAGTCAAAAAACAGGAAGCGTTGCTGGCCCAGAAGAAGATCGAGGAATCGAAAGCCAAAGAGGGCGACCTGGTGGGAATTTCCGAGGTGACCAGCAAACCGGAAAAGGTTTCAGGCAACCCGCCCTCCATCGACAGCAACAGCATCCTGCGCAAGAAATACCGCAACGTCACCCTGAACGTGATGTTCCAGGCCCTGGTCGATGAAAACGGCTCGGTGGTCAAGGTCAAGGTGATGGGCACCCCCACCCCGGGCAACGACATCAAGGAGATGGTGTCCGATACCGTGATGCGCTGGAAATACAAGCCGGCGACCAAGGATGGCGTCCGGGTCAAGGTGTGGACCACCCCCTACCCCATCCAGTTCAAATTGTAAGATGGTTCGGAGCCGTTGGCTCCCGCAGGTTTTGGCGCTGCTGCTGACGACAGGCGGGCAGGTTTTTGGTGACCCCACCGCCGCGGGCGACCCGCCGCCAAAACCGAAACGGAGCTGGGTGCTGGCGCTCGGGGGCGGCGTCACCCTGAGCGCCGGCAACACCACCGGTAAGCAATTCACCCACAGTGGCAAGTTCGCCATCCGCGGTCGCCACATCGAATACCTCACCACTCTGGACCTGCTGTACGGAATGAGTGCCAACGCCCGGACGGCCAACCGGGGCCGGTGGACCCAGAAAGTGGCCAATCCGCAGAAGAAGAGGATCAATCCGTTCGGCTCGCTGGCGTTTGAATACGACGAATTCGCCAGCATTGGCCTGCGGGCCAACGTGGGCCTCGGCGCCCAATGGGTGTTTTCCGACCGCGAGGAAAACCGGAGCCGGGTTGTCGCCAGCATGAATGGCGAAACCGTCGACACCACCCACGGCCTCCCCGATCGCAAATCGTTTCGGTTGAGCATCGAATACAGCAAGGAATTCCGGTTCTCGAAGACCAGTCGCATCTCGCTCTCGTCGCTCTGGACCCCCAACCTGGCCGATTTTGCCCGAGACTACCGGATCGACGCAAACGCCACCCTGTCGGTGATGATGACCGACCCGCTGTGGCTCACCTTGAAACTGCAGAACCGTTTCAACAACTACCCCCCCGGGGCCGCCCTGAAGAAAAACGATCTGACCTTGGTCACCGCCATCGAGTTCTCGATCTGACCCGCCCCCCTTTTCCAGGGAACACTTCGCTTGCCCGTTTCGTTTCCATGTCAGGAGGCCCCATGAAACGCCCGTGGTTGGCTTTGTTCGTCATGTTGCTGTCGGTTGCCCTGCCAGCAGCCGAGTACCGGGAGAAAATCGAAAAGAGCATCCCCCTGGATGCCCGCGGCCAGTTCGAGTTGCAGGGGATCATGGGCCCGGTGACCATCGAAACCGGCACCCGCCCCGAAGTCCGGATCACCGCCAGCAAAGCGTCCAACCAGAAGGACGAGCTGGCCCTGGCCGAGGTGGTGATCGAAGCTGCCGGCGATCAGGTCAAGGTTCGCACCGTTCATCACAAGAGCAACATCGGAGTGCGGATCGAATACCACGTCGTTTTGCCCCGTTTGCTGGCCAAAACCCGGATCGCCCTGGTGAACGGCGACCTGAACGTTTCCGGTTCGTTCGGCGAAATACTGCTGGAAACGGTGAACGGCAGTGTCAGCGGAATCTTCGACTCGGGCCGGGCCAGGATGCGCACCGTGAACGGCAAGGTCGACTGGCAGGGGCAGGCGCCCCTGAGGGGGGGGCTGGATGTGGAGACGGTCAACGGCTCGGTGCTGCTGCGAATCGACCGACAGTCCGAC
>CAZTNO010000210.1:0-5290 GCA_964614865.1 uncultured Clostridia bacterium | reverse complement strand
GCCAGGACGGCCCAGGGCGAGGGGACGTTCAAGATCTTTGGCGCTCAGGACAAGTACGGGTATCTAGATAAGTATTCGATAGCCGAATCGATTGCCGACGAAACCACGCTGCCAATCAAGCACACCATGGCGCCGAGCGAGATGAATGTGCCCGCCGAGCAACTCGACCGGGAATTTTTTACCCTAGCGGCTCAGGAGGAGATCACCGATATCGAGGAGCTGAATCGAGTGCTGGATCGGGCAGTCGGTTTGCGTACCTTCCTGACGGCCGACGATCGGATCGAGAAAGTGGCGGCTTTCGTGGCCAAGCATTTCCAGGAGCATGTGTTGCCCCTTGGTTACAAGGCGTTCCTGGTCGGGGTGAATCGCGAGGCTTGTGCCAAGTACAAGCGGGCGCTCGACCGTCACCTGCCTGCCGCTTGGAGCGTTCCTGTCTACTCCGAGAACCCCAACGATATTGTCGATCGGCCCCTGGTCGCCGAGTGGCAGCTTTCTCCCGAACGCGAAGAGGATGTGCGACAACTGTTTCCCAGGGCGGACCAAGACCCCAAGATCCTCATCGTCACCGACAAACTGCTGGCCGGCTATGACGCACCGATCCTCTACTGTATGTACCTCGACAAGCCGATGCGGGACCATGTCCTCCTCCAGGCTACGGCTCGGGTGAATCGGCCCTATGAAGATGGCCATGGCATTCGCAAGAGTGTGGGGCTGGTGGTCGATTTCGTGGGCGTACTCCGAGAGTTGAAGAAGGCATTGCTATTCGATTCGAACGATGTGAGCGGGGTGCTCGAGGACCTCGACCTCCTGCTAGGTGATTTTCGCGAGAAGATGGCCAGTGCGCAAATCGATTTTATCGATGCCGGGGAGGGGGGGAGCGAAGATGAAAGGCTGGAACGTCTGGTGTACGGTCGGTTTCTCGATCCAGAGCGACGAAAGGATTTCTGTGTTCGATACAAGGAGCTCGAGGCTTTATGGGAGATCCTATCTCCTTCGCCCGAACTCCGGGGGTTTATCGAGTCGTACCAGCGGCTCGCCCAGCTCTACTACGTCGTTCGTAATGCGTATTCCGACCGGATCCTGATCGGAGCGGAACTGGCCCACAAGACGAAGAGGCTGATTCAGGAGAGTGCCACCCAGGAGGGATTGGGGCAGCTGACCAAGTCGATTACCTTCGATCTGCAAACGCTGGCTTCGTTGCGCACGGGAAAGGGATCGAACGAGGGGAAGGTGTTCAACCTGGTCCGGGGTCTTTACAAGGAGATGGAAGAGCATCCGGAAGACCAGGCCATCCTCTTTCCGCTGCGGGATCGAGCCGAGCGCATCTTGAAAGACATCGAGGAACGCAAGACAACTGGCCTTCAAGCGATAGATCAGGTTGAGGCGTTGGCGGCAGAGTACGAGGAAGCCAAGAAAGCGAAGCTTGCCAGTGGGTTGTCAGGGCGTGCTTTTGGGGTGTATTGGATACTGCGTCGCGACCCGGGCATCGTAAGGGCAGGGATCGATCCGACGGCGCTAGCCTGGGAGGTGGATCGCTTACTGGAGCGCTTCCCGCATGCTGCGGTCAATCCGGATGAGCGCCGGCGGCTTCGTGCCGGCCTCTACCAGCCTTTACTTCGGCTGGGTGGGGAAGATCGTTTGCGTATCGTGGATGAGGTGGTGGCCCATCTGCTGCCCGAGGAGGCTTGGTGACTGAAAAGGAAGCTTCGATCCTCCGGTTGAGGGAGAGGGCGCAGGCCTGGGCCGGTAAACTCCACGTCTTTCCGCGGGTCGTACGGGTAGCTACGATGCTATATAAATGGGGATCTTGCTCCCAGCGGGGGACAGTCACGCTGGCCGTCGATCTTGCCGATCAGGAGGAGCACTTTCAGGACTATGTTATCGCACATGAACTACTTCATCTGCGGGTGCCGCGCCATGGTAGGGTCTTCAGTGCGCTCATGACAGCCCACTTGCCGGGCTGGCGGGAACAGGAAAAGATACGCCGGGAGAGATGCGGGGTCAGGTCTTGAATTGATAGGCCTCGCCCCCGCCGGGTTACGCAAACCCCGAGAAAGATTTGCTTTCGTCAGCCAGAGTGGTTGCTGGTCGTTCACGGATTCGATGTCCGCTTTGCCGGTTCCTCGCCAGAAGCACAGATGCCGGTACCGCCTCCGCAACTCCAGGGCTCATTCCTTCAGCAGGAGCAGACTGGTGGAGTGATGGTCGGCCCCCCGGGCGATGAAATCCCGGGCGACGACGAAGAACGCATCGGTTGTTTTGGCCAGGAGCAGGCATTGGCTGTGGACCTCCTCGATGTGGTCGTAGCCTCGGGGATTCTGCTGATGGTAGAGGGTGGAAAGCTCCCAATTCTGTCCGTTGAAACGAATCAGACGAATCTGCCCGACGTTGAGAAAACTCCCCGAGCCCACGTGGGTGGAGGCGATGTCGGAAAAGAGGATATGGGGATGATCCTTTTCGTCGAACACCAGATGAGGAATCGCGCCGCTGAAACGACCCTGGTCGTACCCAAGGTAGCCGTCGGCATATTCGACCAATACGGTATTCGTCCAGCTCTCCCCCGCCAGTTCGGAGTAGATGAGCTGTGACGATGTGGCTGACCCCGTAGGGACGCGTTCCAGGTAGGTGCAAGCCAGGGCCACGCGACCATGGCTGTCGATGGCGATGGAGGGATTGTACCCGGCTTCGCAGTGGGAGTCGCGGACCGGTCGCAGAATGGAAATGCTCCATGTCCCCTTCCGGTTCGTGGCGTAGCGCATCTCGCTCGGGTGCATCCCCGAGCTGTTGGCTACGCCCGTCTCGGGGGCCAGAGCTCCGTAGGCGATATGGGCAAATCCCGTGGCATCGATGGCCAGGTCCAGGCGCCGCAGGGGGCGCATGTACCAGTATCCGATGTTCAGCAAAATGTAAACGGAATCGAATTGCTGAACCCGCTCCTGCTTCCAGACGCCGCACTGTTTTTTTAAATAGTACAAATTGCTGCGTTCGTGGGCGGTCAGGAACCGTTCCGGGTTTGCGCCGAACTGCAGGACTGCCAGGTGCAAGGAATTCTGAGGGCCCAGGGCGGCAGTGAATTCCATCAGGTACTCTCCCCCCTGATTGGCGAATCGGGAAGCGGTTTCGCTCTCCCAGGAGCCCTGCGGATTCTTGAAAAAGTGCACCAGATCCTGGCTGGCGCCGTCGCCGCGAACCCCGAAGAGATGGGGCTGGCCAAGCGAATCAAGGAGGAGCACCGCGTTTTCCATCCTGCTCCCGACGGCTACTTCTTCATCCTTGACTTGCCCGTCCGGAGAGATGGTTTTCAGGATCATCCGGCACGTGGATGGGATGTCGGGAATGACTTTGTTTTCGCAATAGACAATGCCGATGGAGCCGTCGGGGGCCAATTGGGCCCAGTTGTGGCTGGAACTCGTACTTATGCCGTCTTCCTGCTCGGAGGTGCATAGGGTTGCGACTAGCATGGGATTGTCCCTGGGCTCGATCACCGGCGGTTCTTCTTGATCGATCGTGTGGTGACATCCGGCCATTGCGGCGAGGATGGCCAAGGCCAGCGCGACCAAGCCGACTCTGTTTCCCGGCGTCATCTTCAGCCTCCCGAGCCGGGATTCCTCATTTGACTCATGAGAAGGCGCATGCTCCCTGCTCTTTTTGTCTGGATTCTCCTAAAAATAATTGTGCCTTTCAAGAATCCTGGGCTCAAGCCTCATTATTATGGTTTAAACTACTCCGATTCTGGCGTTTCAACTCCATAGCCCTCCAATTTCAGGCCGTTCCCAAGTCCGAAAGGGACACTCGGACTTTGCCGAGAACGGTTGGGGGGGCGCGGCTTCCTGCCCCGACACCCCGAAAGCTCCGCTAGTGCTTGTGCCCGTGATGGGTGTCGGGACCATGAGGGTGAGCGTGGATGCGAACGCTGTGCCTGTGGAAATGGGCATGGGCCCCGCGAGGCGGGGCATCATGGAGATGGTCGTGATGGCCGTCGTCATGGTGGTGGGCGTGGTCGTGCTCTAGCTCGTCGTGGAGGTGCTCGTGGCGGTGCCGCTCGGTCAGGTGCAAGGCCACGCCGGCGATGAAGAGGAGGGTGGCCACGGTCGTGCCGGTACCCAGGCTCCGGTCGCCGAGCAGGACGGCCACCAAGGCACCCACGAAGGGGGCCATGGCGAACACGGATCCGGTCCGTCCGGTTCCGATCCGGCGTTGGGCGAGCAGGTAGAAACGCAGGCTGATCCCATAGCCGGCAAACCCCAGGGTCATCAGGCTGGCCAGTTGTCGTCCGTCCGGGAGCGGTTCTCCGGCCAGGATCGCCAGCGTTGCTGTCAGCAGACCCCCGAAAAGTGCCTTGCTGCGCACTACGGCCGCGGGATCGAGGTCGGCAAACGGGCGGGTCAGAACGTTGTCGAGGGCCCAGCAGAATATCGCAGTGATGATGGCCAGGACGCCGAGCAACCTGACCGATCCGGAAAGCGATGCTTCGGCGACGGTGATGGTGCCGCCAGCCAGCATCAGCAGCACGGCCAGGGCGACGCGCCGACCGATGTGCTCGCGATGGACGAGGGCGGCGAGCCCGACGGTAAAGACCGCCTCGACGTTCAGGAGCAGCGAGCCGGCCGTTGCCGGGACTCGTTGCAAACCCCAGGTGAACAGGGTCGGGGCCAGCGCTGCCCCGAAAAATGCGATCACGAGAAGGCGGGGCAGGTGGCGGGGGCGAAGGGCCGTCTCTCGCGTTTCGTTTCGGGCACGAGGCCAGGCGGCGGTACCCAAAGCCGCACCGAGATACAGCAACGCCGCCGTGGCAAACGGGCCGAGATTGCTGCCGAAACTCTGGATGAAGGGGGTGGTGACCCCGAAAGCGAGGGCCGCCAGCGCGGCCAGTAACGTTCCCTCGGCAATGGGGTTGGCGGGCAACCCGAAGCGGAAAAAAGGCATAAAGCCGCGGGTTCCCCTCGGGGAGGATCTTGTCCATGGTGGTTTCATCGACGCGGAAATGGTAGCGGAGAAGGCGAGCCTGCGCAAGGTGCCTGGAAAAAAACAAAGACCACGGCCTCGGGGGGGAGACCCGGGGCCGCGATATGGGAAACGCCGGGATCGCCGGCGCAGGAGGATCAATGGCTCCCCAGCACGGATTTGAACCGCGAACCTATTGGTTAACAGCCAACCGCTCTGCCGATTGAGCTACTGGGGAAACCGTCGCTTACCATAACAAAATGCGGCCTCGCTGTCAAGGGGTCGTTGCTTTCTGGCGTCCCCCCATTTTTTGGCCCATCATGAGGCATATTCCAGTTCAAGTTGG
>CAZTNO010000209.1:0-5380 GCA_964614865.1 uncultured Clostridia bacterium | reverse complement strand
AGCTTTCCCTACCCCGAGACCCCCGATCAGCAGGAGTCGATCGCCCGGGTGCTGGAAGACCTCGAGGCCCCCTGCCCGATGGACCGGCTGATCTGCGGCGATGTCAGTTTCGGCAAAACCGAAGTGGCGGTCCGGGCAGCAGCACGGGTGCTGGCAGCGGGCCGGCAGGTGGCCTTGCTGTGCCCCACCACCATCCTCTGCCTGCAGCATTTCCAGACGTTTCAAAAGCGCTTTGCCGGGTTGCCGGTGACGGTGCGCATGCTGTCCAGACTGGTGGGGGCCCGCGAAAAGGCCTCGACCCTGAAAGGGCTGCGCGGGGGGGAGGTCGATCTGGTGGTCGGCACCCACGCCCTGCTGGGCAAAGGGGTGGAGTTTCGCGATCTCGGCCTCTACCTGATCGACGAAGAGCAGCGCTTCGGGGTGTTCCAGAAAGAGCGGATCAAGCAGGGGCGCGAGCACGTCGACGTCCTGACCCTGACCGCCACCCCCATCCCCCGCACCCTGTCTCTGGCCCTGGCCGAACTGCAGGACGTGTCGCTGATCCGCACCCCGCCGCTCGGCCGGCGGGCGGTCCGCAACTACGTGGGCACGCTGACCGCCGAGGTGGTGACGACGGCGGTGCAGCACGAGCTCGATCGCGGCGGCCAGGTGTTTCTCATCCACAACCGGATCGGTTCCATCTTCGCCTTTCGCGACCGGGTGGCGGGCTGGCTCCCGGGCGTCCCCATGGCCGTGATCCACGCCCAGATGACTCCCGCGCTAATCGAGAAAACGCTGATGGCCTTCATCGCCGGCAAATACCGGGTGCTGGTCGCAACCACCCTGATCGAAAACGGCATCGATATCCCCGGAGTCAATACCCTGATCGTCTCCGAAGCCGATCGTTTCGGCTTGACCCAGCTCTACCAGCTGCGCGGGCGGATCGGCCGGGGGGATCGTCAGGCGCACGCCTACTTTCTGGTCGAACCGGGCAAAGTCCCCTCCGAACTGGCGCAAAAGCGGCTCGATGCCATCCGCGAATTCACCGAACTGGGGGCGGGTTTCCGACTCGCCGAATTCGACCTGCAACTGCGCGGCGCCGGCTCGCTGCTGGGCGCCCGCCAGCACGGCCACATCGAAGCCCTGGGATTCGACTACTATCTCGACCTGCTCAAACAGGCCATCCAGGAGCTGCAAGGGAAAGCCGGCCAGGAAATGACGCCGGCGATCACGGTGCGTTTTGCCGCGGCCCTCGACCCCTCGCTGATTCCGCTCGAACGGGAGCGAATCCGCATCTATCGGCGGATCCTGGCGGCCCAGAGCGGCCTGGAGCTCGATGCCCTGTGGGAGGAACTCGCCGACCGGCTGGGGGCCATCCCGAGGGCGCTGGAGCTCCTGTTCATCGCCGGGGCGGCGCGATTGCTGGCCAAGCGGGCAGGCCTGGTGGGGGGGGAACTTTACGAGGATCACTTCGAGGGGCAGTTGCCCAAGGTGGCTCCGGAACCCCGGCGGGCGGCACTCCCGGAAGGGATTGCCGCTCCCGGCCCGGGAACCATCGTGCTCCGCTATCAATCCTATCCCGAGTTCATCCACCAATGCGTTGTCCTGATGGGCTGGCTGGCCGGGGAAGCTGAAGGGAGAAAACATGGAAGCTTGTAGTTGTGCACACTGCGTTTCGGCTTGCCGGCGCGACCCCGGCCGCCTGGTGCCGTCTGACCTCGCCCCGCTGGCCCGCCTGCTGGAGCTGACCCCGGCGGAATTGCTGGCCCGTTACCTGGTGTTGCGTCCCCTGCCCGGGGCGGAGGGAGGGTACGCCCTGGCCCCGGTGAAGTGGCGGGGGCACCGGTTGCTGGTCGATCCCGGCACGGTGGTGCCCGACTACTACGAAGAGGAGCCGGGACGTTGCGTGTTTCTGGAGGAGGAGGGGTGCCGGGTGCATGCGGCCAAGCCGTTCGAATGCCGGGCCTATTCGGGCTGCCGGCACACCTTTCTGGGCCGTCCCTACCGGCGAAAGGAGGTCGAGGAGTACTTTCGCAAACGGTGGCGCAGCGCCCAGGAAACCATCCGCAAGCTACGGGGCTAGTGGCGGAAGTGGCGGACCCCGGTGAACAGGAGCGATAGCCCCGCCTTTTCCGCCGCCTCGATCACCTCGCCGTCGCGCACCGAGCCCCCCGGTTCCACCACCACCTGAATGCCGGCATCTGCGGCCCGCTGTAAGGAATCGGCAAAGGGGAAGAAGGCGTCGGAGAGGAGGATTGCCCCGGCGGGTGAGCCCTGGCATTTGCGCAGGGCCAGCTCGACGGCATCGACCCGGCTCATCTGGCCGGCGCCCACGCCGATCAGTTGTCCGTCCCGCACCAGGACGATGGCGTTGGATTTGACGTACTTCACCAGCGGCCAGCCGAAGAGGACGTCGGCCAGTTCGGTGGCCGATACGGGGCGCCGGGTTTTCGCCTGGAAGTCGCCACTGCCGCAGTGAATGCGGTCGCGCTCCTGCCACAGGAATCCGCCGGGCAAGGCCTTGAGATCGTAGCGGGCCTGGTACCCGCCCGGCAGGGCGAGGAGGCGCAGGTTCTTTTTTTTGGCAAACACCGCCAGCGCCTCGGGGGAGAACGCCGGGGCCACCACCACCTCGGCGAACTGCTCGCCGATGGCGGCGGCCGTCTCGCCGTCGGGCGGCACGTTGAGGCCGACGATGCCGCCGAAGGCCGACAGGGGGTCGCCGGCAAATGCCCGCCGGTACGCTTCGGCCCCGGTTTTGCCCAGCGCCGCCCCGCAGGGGTTCTGGTGTTTGACGATCACCGCAAAGGGGCCCTGGGCGGGGGGGAACTCCTGGAGCAGGTCGTAGACCATCCCGCTATCGAGCAGGTTGTTGAAGGAGAGGGGCTTGCCCGGGACGTGGTCCAGGACGGCAAACGGCGAGCCAGGGTCGGTGCTGTAGAAGGCGGCCCGTTGCTGCGGGTTTTCGCCGTAGCGCAACTCGAGGTGACGGCGCCCGCCGAGCACCCGCAGTTCGGGGATTTCGCCCTCCTCGAGCAGCCAGCCCGCCACCAGCGAGTCGTAGTGGGCGGTCAGGGAAAACGCCTTGCGGGCCAGGCGGCGCCGCTCGGCCAGCGAGATTTCCTCTCCGGCGGCGAGGGCTTTGGCCACCGGCAGGTAATCGGCCGGATCGACCACCACCACCACCCGCTGGAAGTTTTTGGCCGCCGCCCTGACCATCGACGGGCCGCCGATGTCGATCTTCTCCACCAGGGCCCGCTCGTCGCGCACGCCGCTGGCGATGGTCTCTTCGAAAGGGTAGAAGTTGACCATCACCAGCGAGATCGGGGGTTGACCGATGGCGGCCAGCTGGTCGAGGTGGTGGGGCTCGTCGCGGGCCAGAATCGGGCCGAACACGTGGGGGTGGAGCGTTTTCACCCGCCCGTCCAGGATCTCGGGGAACCCGGTGGCCTTGTCCACGTCGGTGGAGGCGATCCCCTGGTCGCGCAGGTAGCCCGCCGTCCCCCCGGTGGAGAGGATCTCCCAGCCGGCATCTGCCAGCAGGGTGGCCGCCTCCTCGATCCCTTGTTTGTGGTATACGCTGATCAGGGCACGGTTCATGGCCTCTCCTCCTTGCCTGGATTCATTTGACGGCGATCATCTGGATGAAACGACGCAGGATCTGTTCGTCGTAGTCTTCGCGTTTGCTGAGCAGGATTTGCGCCCCCTCCATCGGCGTGCGGGCCACCGAGTAGGAACGGCTGGTGGTGACGGCATCGTACACGTCGACGATACTGGCCATGCGGGCGTACACGCTGAGGTCTTTACCCGCCAGGGCGCCGGGGTAGCCTTTGCCCGACACCTTCTCGTGGTGCTGGCCGATGACGGTCAGGGCGGTGTCCGAGACGTGGTGCGCCTCGCGGGCGATCTCCACGCCGTAGGCGGGGTGTCGTTTCATCTCCTCCCACTCGCTGGAGGTCAGCGGACCGCGCTTGTTGATGAGGGTGGCCGAGATCCGGCTCTTGCCCAAATCGTGCAGCAGCCCCCCCTCGCCGATGCTGCGCAGCAGGTCGGGGTCGGTGATGCCGAGGTTCTGGGCCAGCGAGACCAGGAAGGTGCAGACGTTCACCGAATGGGTGAAGGTGTAGAAGTCGTGCTCGCGGATCTTGAGCAGCGAGACGAAAGCCTGGGGACCGCTGAGGATGAAGTCGACGGTGTGGCCGATCAACTGTTTGCTGCGCTGGATGACCTCGCCCGAGCGGGGGTTGTCGAAGACGTCCTCGACCACGTGGATGGCCGATTCGTAGAGCACTTCGGCCTTGCGTTGCACCGGCACGGCGTCGTCCTGGAGCACCCCGTCGATGTTGGTTTCCAGATAGGCGCGAAAGTTCTTCTTGTCGTTGTTGTGGATGTAAACGGTGTCGGTGGAGGTTTCCAGCAGGCGTTTCAGGTCTTCGGTGGGGACGGGCAGGTCGCGGTGGCGGAACAGGACGTAGTTGCGTTCGATCTTCAGGTAGAGGTCGAAAGGGATGATCGCACCAGGGAGCAGCTTGTGGACGTTGATAGGCGAAAAGTACAGGTCCCGTTTGTCGCTGATGTCCATGAGCCGCCATTCTAGCTGTGAATCAGGCAGAAATCAACTGCCTGGCTGGCGCTTAGCCGCCCGCCACGACGGCGGGGAGAGCCCCTTCCATCAGGGCGTGATCTGTGGTAGAATTCCGTTTCAGTTGTATCGGCTTCGGGGTGTAGCGCAGCCTGGCTAGCGCGTTCCGTTCGGGTCGGAAAGGTCGGAGGTTCGAATCCTCTCACCCCGATGTTCCTTGGCCGTCCCGGCTTTTTGCGCCGCTTTTCCTTTCCCCTGCTGGACCCCGGAGTTGTTTCCCTCCCCGCTTTGATTTTCAGCCCCCCCCTGCCCCGAGCGATTTGAATTTTCGGGGCGGATATTCTACAATGAGGGGCGAGGCAAAGATGATCGACACCCTACGTACCATCGTTCCACTCGGGAGGGGGCACCTTCCGGCGACGGGGCTTTTTTCGGGAGACCGGACATGACGAAAAACTTTCAGATAAAGACCCGGCTGCAGGACAACATCGCCGTCATCTACCCGAAAGGGCATCTCGACGCCCATCAGGTCGGGCGATTCGAAAAAGAGATCGTTCGCCTGATCAAGGAGAACAATTTTCGCATCGTCATCAACGGCAAGGATCTGAACTACATCACCTCGGCCGGCATGGGCATCATCATGGGCTACATCGACGAGGTGCGGGAGAAGGGGGGCGACATCAAACTCTGCGCCCTCAATCCCCGGGTGTACGAGATCTTCGATCTGGTCGGCTTCACCGAGATCTACGAATTCCTGCCCGAAGAGCAGGACGCCATAGGCAAGTTTTCCCCCCATGTCGTCTAGCAAACCCGGCTTCT
>CAZTNO010000208.1:0-5392 GCA_964614865.1 uncultured Clostridia bacterium | reverse complement strand
TTCTCTTTCCCTTCCCCAGGAAACGATCCCGATCGATTCAATGGATTCTAATTTTCCACTTGCTTCGCACCCACTTCACTGTTTTTTAAGAGCGTCCTCTGCGCGCGCCCATTTGACAATCGCCTCCAGTCTCCATATATTGGAGGATGCTTCACCTCGGAATAGTTTTGCCAATCTCCCCCGTCGCCGCTTCTAGAGTAGCCGCACAGGATTATTCCCGATGATCCCTGAGAACGAAAACAACCGGCTCGTCGATCTGGATATCGGGGTCCTCTCCGGACACCTCTGGGAGGCGGCCAACATCCCGCACGGTCCTGTCGCTGCGGCCGACTTCAAGACATACATCTTTCCACTGTTGTTCTTCAAACGGCTCTCCGATGCCTATGACGAAGAGAATGCCGTTGCCCTGGAAGATTCGGAAGGAGATGTAGAATCCGCCCAGTTCCCCGAGAACCACCGTTTCCAGGTTCCCGATGGATGCCATTGGCAGGATGTTCCGGCCAAGAGTGCGAATATCGGCAATGCGCTCCAAAAGGCCATGCGTCGCATCGAGCAGGCCAACCCGGACACCCTGCACGGCATCTTCGGCGATGCCCAATGGACCAACAAGGACCGTCTTCAGGATTCCATCGAAAAAGACCGCCCCCAGATGAAGCAGGGCTTCGCAGATTCAAAGATCGAAAAGGATGACCTGCTCCCCTTTGTGAGATCTTCAGATCCAAAAGTTTCGGTGGGAGGCAGGAAATGAGCGGATTGCTGAAAAACAATCCCGGTCCGGACTACGCGCACCTCCTCGCCGAGGTGAAAGAGCGGGTTCGCTCGGCGCAGTACGCCGCGCTGAAAGCGGTCAACACCGAGCTGGTCGGGCTGTACTGGGATATCGGGCGGATGATTGCCGAACGTCAGGAGAAGGCCGGATGGGGTAGGTCCGTCGTAGAGACCTTGGCAGGCGACCTGCGGAGGGAATTCCCCGGCGTGGGCGGTTTTTCCTCCTCCAATCTCTGGCGGATGAAAGGTTTCTTCGAGAACTATCGGGATTCCGAAAAACTCGCACCACTGGTGCGAGAAATTGGCTGGAGCCACAACATCGTCATCATGGAACGGTGTGCCGATTCCCTGGAACGTGAGTTCTACCTCCGCATGACGCGCAAGTTCGGCTGGTCCAAAAATGTCCTTATCCATCAGATCGACAACCAGAGCTACGAGAAATCCCTGCTCGGTCAGACCAATTTCGACCAGGCGCTGACGCCCGAGCTGCGCACCCAGGCCAAACTGGCGGTGAAGGACGAATACACCTTCGACTTTTTGGAGTTGGGTGAAGAGCACGGCGAGCGCGAGCTGGAACGAGCGCTCATCGCCCGGATCGAGTGTTTTCTCCGGGCCATGGGAGGGATGTTTGCCTTCATGAGCAGCCAGTACCGGCTGGAGGTGGATGGTAAAGAGTTTTTTATCGACCTCTTGCTGTTTCACCGCCGCCTGCGCTGCCTTGTCGCCATTGAATTGAAAGTCGGTGAATTTCTGCCGGAGTTCATTGGCAAGATGCAATTCTACTTGACCGCGTTGGACCGGCAGGTCCGTCAAGAGGATGAGAACCCCTCTATCGGGATCATCCTCTGCAAGGAAAAGAGCCGCACCATCGTCGAGTACGCCTTGCACGACGCCAGCAAACCCATCGGCGTCGCCACCTACGAAATCACCAGGTCGCTGCCCAAGGAATTGTGGGGGCAACTGCCCCGGCCGGAAGAGATCGCGGCATTGCTGGAGGGAATTTAAGAATGGTCGTGCCATCCCTGAAACCCGGCTGGACGATGGTCAAGTTCGGCGCGGTGGTGAAGAACACCAATTTTATGGAGCGTGCTCCCGAGGCCCATGGCATTGAAAGAAGCGTCGGGCTCGAACACATCGACCCTGAGAATCTGCGCATCAGGCGCTGGAACTCCATATCGGATGGCACCTCATCGAACCGGCCGAGGTGCCCAGCGCATAATCGAATCGAAGGACGAATCGCTCTGGCAGATGAACGGCAGGAGTTCCGGCAGGGGCATCCTGGGGTCCTTTGATTCGAAGGTCAGGATGCCGCGGGCCTGGACCCCGTTGACAAGCGAGGAGCGGCCACGTATGCTGGAAGCGAAAAATCATGCCTTTTGAATACCAGAAATCCAACCGCTTCTTCGTCCAGGTGCCGCGGGGCCTGGAAAAACTGGCCCGCAAGGAGATCGAGAGCCTCGGGGCGCAGGGGATCCGCCCCGGCATGGGCGGTTTCCACGTCACCCTCGACTGGGAGGCCCTGTTCCGCCTCAACTACCGCAGCCGGCTGCTGGTCCGGGTGCTGGCCCCGCTGATCACCTTCGACTGCCACTCCGACCGCTACCTCTACAAGACGGTCCAGCACCTCGACTGGAGCCAGCTGCTCACCCTCGACACGACCTTTGCCGTCTCGGCCCGGCTCGCGGACAGCGCCATCACCCATTCGCAGTACGCCTCGCGCAAGGTCAAGGACGCCATCGTCGACCAGTTCCGCGACCGCTGCGGCGAGCGGCCTTCGGTGGACCCCGTCTCCCCCGACCTCTGGCTGCACCTCCACCTGCGGGCCAACCGGGCCGTGCTGTTCGCCGACACCTCGGGCGGCTCGCTGCACCGCCGCCACGGCAGCCGCGACGACGTCACTGCGCCGCTCAACGAGACCCTGGCCGCGGCCATGATCCGGCTGTCGGGCTGGCGGGGCGAGGGCCCCTTTATGGACCCCTTCTGCGGCTCGGGCACCCTGCTGCAGGAGGCGCTGGGCCTGGCCGCCGGGTTGCCGGCGGGGCTGGCCCGGACGAAATTCGGCTTCCAGCGCCTGCCCGGTTTTTCTTCCGAGCGCTGGGCCAAGTTTCTGGCCGGCGAAGACAAGACCGGGCGCCCGCTTGCCCCGGGGACGATCCGCGGCTCCGACATCGACCTCCAGGCGGTGGCGACCGCCCTCGCCCACCTGGCCGTCTGGCCCGGAGGGGAGCGGATCCCGGTCGTGGCCGCCGACTTCCGCAAGCTCCCCCCCTTTCCCGGCGGCACCATCGTCACCAACCCACCCTACGGCATCCGCCTGGGAGGCGGTAGCGAGTTGCCCGCCCTGTACCGGGACTTCGGCAGGTTCCTGCGCGAAAAATGCCCGGGCACCCGGGCCTGGGTGTTGTCGGGCAATCCCGAGTTGCCTCCCCACCTCGGCATCACCCCGCGCCAGGAGATCCCGCTGTTCAACGGCCCGATTCGCTGCCGCCTGCTGGAACTGGCCACCTGAGCTCCATGGTCCTCCCCGTCCTGGCCTTTTGCTGGCTATGGATGGTTTCCCCTTCCGCTGTTCCCGAAAGTCGGGTCATTTCCCTCGATCCGGTCCGCCTTGCGGAGGTGATGCAGCTCGAATTCTGTGACCGGGTGGCGGCCATTCATCGGGGCGACCGGGAGATCGATGCCGACTACATGAGCCAGGAGGGGGCGAGGTTGGTTGCCCGGCACCTGGACGGCCTCCGCGACCCCGGGCAACGTCTGCGGGAAATGCTGGGCACCGAAAGCTCCGATCCCGACATCGGGGCCTTTCAGGCCAAGGCCCGCCAATTCGCCGAAGCCATGGCCATCGAGGTGTTCGATTCGCTGCAAGGGGAGATCGATAGGGTCTCCCGGCTGCGGGACCGGCTGGCCACCTTTGCCCGGAAAGCCCCGGCGTTGGGGCCCGAAGACCGCCTGGCCCTGCTCGACGAGTTGGAACTCGGCGGGCGCGTCATCCGTCGCCTGGCCGCCGGAGCAGAAACCTTGTCCCAGGCCGGAAAGAAAACCGCCCCGTTCGAGCGCTATGCCACCCTGCGTTCCCGCCTGCTGCGACTGCCGGTTCACCGCGGGCTGGAGGTGGTGTTCGCCCTGGGCAGCCGCCACGAAAGCACCTACCCCTTCATCGATCTCTTTCTCGATAACCTGGAAAAGGAGTGCCGGAAACTGATCGACGAGTCCTGCGAGGCCCTTTCCCTGCTACCCTAGTTCGCCGGGCGACAAAACGTGGTAGAATCTCTGCCATGCAAGTATCCACTGCCGACAACCTGGAAATCCTCAAGGGTATTTCGTTGTTTGCCGACCTCGACGAAAAGGACCGGGCCACCCTCTCCGACCAGTTCACCGCCCGGGTGTTCCGCGAGGGAGAGACGGTTTTTGCCGAGGAATCTCCCGGACGCTCGATGATGGTCATCGTGTCGGGCGAAGTACGCATCAGCAGCACCGATTCGGGCCAGGGCGAAGAGACCCTGGGGGTGCTCAAGCGCGGGGATTTCTTCGGCGAAATGGCCCTGCTCGACGAAATGCCCCGCTCGGCCACCGCCATCGCCCACTCCGACCTGATCCTGCTCGAAATCGAGCGTCCCTCGTTCACCCGTTTCATCAACGAGCACCCCGGCGCCGGAGTGATTATCCTGTGGACCATGGCCCGCAGCCTGTCGGCCAGGCTGCGCGAAACCAACCTCAAGGTGAAGACCTTCGTCAACCTCAGCCAGTGGTTGTGACGGCATGAGTGTTGCCGTAGAACCGATCGTATTGCGCATCGAAATCGCGGGCAAACCCCGCATCCGTTTCGGCCAGTTGCCCGTTCCGGCCGCAAAGAACCGCTGGATTTCCCGCGCCATCACCTTGCTGGCCAAACACCTGCCCCGGGTGCTGGGCTATCTCAACCGGCAGCATGTGCTGGCCCTGCTCAAAAGCCAACCCGTCACCCTGCTCTGCCCGGAGTCCCTGTCCGAAGAAGATGCCCGTCGGTTGCTAGCCCGCTGGCTGACCGGCAAAACCCAACGCCGGCTGCTGTACCTGATCCTGGAAATCCCGCTGGTCATCGTCTCCTGGGCGGCGGCGATCCTGCCCGGCATCAACGTGCTGGGCTACTTCATGACCGTGGTCTACTACTTCCACCTGAAGGCCTTCGTCGCCCTGCTGCGCACCCGGGTCGAGCGACTGGACCTGACCGTGCAAACCGAATCTTCGCCCCTTTCGCATTGACAAAAATCGACCCCGCTCGGTATAATTTCCTTTCCGTGAAAAAAATCGCCATTGAACCCAACTTGTTCCAGCTCAGCTGCCCCCGATGCCATACCCAGGACATTCGCCGTTCCCATCGTCGTCCGCTGGAAAAATCGCTGGGACGCCTGGTCACCTTCATCCCCTACCACTGCGAAGTCTGTCAGTTCCGCTTCTTTCACTTCCCGTCCCACTTCTTTTTTCGATCGTTGAAAATCGCCGGCGCCATTCTGGCCGGATCGCTGTTGCTGGGATTCCTGGCTTTGCGCTGGATCTCCCCCTCCCCCCCGCCCCCCCCCGCAGAACGGGTTCCCGCAACGCCCCCCCCCGCGGCCGCCCCGCCCCCCAAAAACCTCCCGCGACA
>CAZTNO010000207.1:3363-5413 GCA_964614865.1 uncultured Clostridia bacterium | reverse complement strand
GGGGGTCGAGCACCGTCCCGTCGGCCTGGCGAATCTCCAGGTGCAGGTGGGGAAAACCCGCCCCCGTTTCTCCCGAAAGGGCGACCGTTTCTCCGGCCTTGACCGGAATCGGGGTGGGCAGGGTGTACCAGCCGAAGAACTTTTTGCCCTGTTCGCGTTGCCGGGCGAAACGGATCGCTTCGAGCGGCGGAGAAAAGCGGGACAGATGGCCGAAGATGGCGACCCGTCCATCGGTCAGGCGGATCACCAGGGCGCGCCCCATCCCCGTTTGGGAGAGTCTCATCTCGGTGATCTGGCCATCGGCAATGGCCATGACGGGAAAACCCGTTTGACGCCGGGTGCGCAGATCGATCCCGGCATGGAGGTGGTAGGGGCGGTATTCCCCGACCACCGAGGCGATCCCGTCGTGAAAGGGGAGCGGCCAGCGAAGGGGGGGCTCGGTTGCGGCGAGCGATCCCGCCAGGGTCAGTGCCGACAGCGCAAGCATTCCTCGCCCGGTCATGGCGGCATTGTATCCCAGGGGCGAAGAGCGGGGCAAGGCCTCCATTGCTTTTGGGCGGGCCTTGGATTATAGTATGACCATTCCGGGTCGGGCGCCTTTGCCGGCCATCCCCCCGCCCGCAAGGAGTGCGCATGTCCTGTCTGCTGGAACCCCGTGAGGCCGTCGAATCTGTCGTGTCCTTGCGGCAAGATCGACGGGCCATTTGATCGGGAGCCCGGTCGCATGTCCATCGCTGCCCTGAGCGGAAACTTTCGGGCCAAGGAGATCCTCTCCCGTTTCCTTCAGCACCATCGCATCCCGGGCAGCCTCCTGTTCGTGGGGCCCCGGGGCTCCAATCGCCTGGGATTCGCCATCGAATTCGCCAAGGCCCTCAACTGCCAGCGACATGGTCCCGATGCCTGCGACGAGTGTGAGAGCTGCCTGGCCATCGAGGGGGGGCTTTATCCCGACGTCACCCTGTTGTCGCCCGAGGGGCAGAACCTGAAGAAAAAGCAGATCGACGACGTGATCGCCGATGCCAGCAAACGCCCCTTGCAGGGGTCGTATCGGGTCTGGATCGTCCAGGATGCCGCCCGCATGCATGAAGGGGCGGCCAACGCCTTTCTCAAGACCCTGGAGGAGCCGCTCGCTTCCGATGTGTTCATCCTGCTGACCCACAACCTCGGGCTGATCCTGCCAACCATCCAGTCCCGTTGCCAGATCCTGAAATTTTCCCTGCCCGCCTTAAAAGAGATCGAGGTTGAACTTGCCCGTCGCGGATTCTCGGCCACCGATAGCCGGATGATGGCCCACTTCGCCTGGCAGGCCGATTCGCTCCAGGAACTCGATCCCGCGGCGGTCAACGCCAAGCGTCAAGTGGGTCTGCAGACCCTGTCGGCGCTTTTGACCCGGCAGGGAGCCGAGGATGTTCTGCTCGATCTGAGCGATCGAAGCCGAAATCGGGAGAGTTTCCTTTTGCATTTCACTGAAATGCTGCAATTGCTTTCGGTTTTTCTTCGCGATATTATGATTTTATCTGTCGGAGGCCAGGTGGAAGCGCTGGTCAATGCCGATTTACAAATGCCGCTGAAAGAACTTGCCCAGCGCATACCCCGGCAGAAGGTTTTTTTCCTGCTTCAGAAGATGGAATGGTTGCAACGGGATATTCAACGCAACCTCAATGCCCGGGTCCTCATCCTCGAGTTTTTTTCTAGTTTTTCAACTGCGGAAGGTGAACATGGCGAACGTGTTGCTGGTTAAGATAGAGAAGACCCGGGATCTCAAGCACTACCGATGTCAGGATCCGACCATCGTCCTGGGTGATCCGGTGATCGTTCCCTGGCCTACCGGCGAAGAACTGGGCGAGGTGGTCAACCAGTTGGGGTCTACCCTGGACCATCTCCGCCACTACGAGGCCATGCCGCAGATCCTGCGTCGGGCCGATCCCCACGACCAGGACGTCTTCCGGCGCAAAGCCGAAGAGGAAGAGGGGGCGACCCGCTACTGCCAGGACCGGATCCGCGAGGGGGCGATCCCGATCAAACTGATCCGGGTGTCGTTTTACACCTC
>CAZTNO010000207.1:0-3353 GCA_964614865.1 uncultured Clostridia bacterium | reverse complement strand
CGAACGCAAGGCCATCTTCTACTTCACATCGGAGGGGCGGATCGATTTTCGCGACCTGGTCAAGGATCTGGCCCGCAAATTGCGCATGCGCATCGAAATGCGCCAGATCGGCATCCGCGACGAGGCCCGCATGGTCGGTGGCCTCGGCGTATGCGGTTGCCAACTCTGCTGCAAGGTCTTTTTGAACAACCTCGAACCCATCACCCTGCAGATGGCCAAAAAGCAGAACCTGAACATGAACCCCGCCAAAATCTCGGGACAGTGCGGCCGGCTGATGTGCTGCCTGTCGTATGAAGAAGAACCCGGCGGGCGTCCCCCCAGCGCCCCCGTTGCGGGCGAGATTCCCGTCCAGAACGTTCCGGAGGAAGCATCGAAGTGAGCAAGGCGACCTTGGCCTGCCTGTTTTTGCTCTTTTCCACCCTGCTCGGGGCACAGTACAAACCCTGGTACTGTTTCCTCGATTTCTCGCTGGGAGCCAAGGCGCTCGGCATGGGCAACGCCTTCACCGCGATCGCCGACGATCCCTCCGCCGCCTACTGGAATCCCGCAGGATTGGCCGATCTGCGGGGCCCAACCTTCACCCTGAACTACCGGAGTGTCCGGCTCAGCCATGGCACCGATACCGAACAGCAGGTTTATGAGGGGGTCACCGAGACCTTCGACACCTCGCTGAGTGCCCGGCGTGACCGGATCGATTTCTTCGCCATCGCGGTGCCTGCCCGCCTGGGCGATCTGGAGTGGAGTTTCGGTTTCAGCTACTACCCTTACCTCGTGTACGGGATCCGGGGAGAATCGGTCTCCACCCTGACCTCGAGCGACCCGGCGCAGGCTCCCAAAACCACCCGTCTCACCAGTGGCGGCAGCGGTGGGAACGACGTGCTGGCTTTCACGGCCGCCTTTCGCATCCCGCGATTCCTTTCTTTCGGGGTCACCCTGCAGCAGTTCTTCAACACCGGCACCACGCAGTACCAGTACCTCAGGCGAAAATCCCTTCACGACGACACTTTTGACGAGCGCATTTCGGGGCGGAACCTGGTGTTTGGCGTGATCTTCACCCCGCTCGAACAAATGCGGCTCGGCCTGACCTACCATGCCGGCCTGAAAAACAAGCTGACCTCCCGGTTGTTCCGCGTCGTTCGCCAGGAGTCGGGCGAGGAGTCCACCGTCCAGGATACCGCCCTGGGAGACATCACCCTGCCCGATCACTTCTCGCTGGGCCTGGCGATCACCCCCTGGCCCGCGTTGACCGTCAGCCTGGAGCACGCCAAGGTGCTCTGGTCGAAAGGCCAGATCGAAAACTACTTCGGCGATACCTCCTTGCCGTATCCGGTGAAAACCCACTTCTCTTTCACCCAGCAAGACATCGTCAGCTACCGCGGGGGGGTCGAGGGCCGGCTACCGATCGCCGGCCGGATCCTCTCCCTGCGGGCCGGCATCCTCAGCGACCGGCAGCTGTTCCTCGACCAGGAGGGGGGGGCCGTCACCTTGCGCGGGGTTTCGCTCGGGGCCGGGTTGAACCTCACCGCCACCTGGCGGGTGGATGCCTCCCTGCTGCGGCAACGGGCCGATTGGCGGGAGAAGGGCACGCTGGATGCAAAACAAACCGTCGGCACCCGATTGCGCATGACCCGCCTGGCTTTCGGAGTCACCTACTCTTTCCGGGGAAGGGATCTGCTGTCGGGAGAGCAGGGATCTCTTTGAAAAACGGCGCAGCGTGGGCAAATGACTCCCGCAGCGGGGAGGATCACGTAGCCCGGGCCGCCGAACGGATTCGCCAGGCGGGGCGGGTGGTGGCCTTCACCGGAGCCGGCATCTCGGTGGAAAGCGGAATCCCCCCCTTCCGCGGCGAGACGGGGGTGTGGCGCCAGGTCGATCCATCCTTTATCGAGATCGGGCGCTTCCGGGGAGATCCCGCAGGTTGTTGGCCGTCGATTCGCAAGGTTTTTTACGGCCCTTTCGGCCAGGCCCGCCCCAACGCAGCTCACCTGGCCCTGGCCCGGCTGGAGCGGGAGGGGCACTTGCTCGCCGTGATCACGCAAAATATCGACCACCTCCATCAGGATGCGGGCAGCAAGGATGTGGTGGAGTTTCACGGCCAGGCGGGGCGGTTGCGTTGCCTGGATTGCGACCAAACGGTCCCGGCCGATCCCGGGCTGCTGCTGGAGACGGTTCCCCGTTGTTTCTGCGGTGGCCTCCGCAAACCCGATTTCGTCTTTTTCGGCGAACCGATTCCCGATGCTGCGGCAAAGCGTGCCTTCGACCTGGCAGAAAGGGCCGAGGTGATGCTGGTGATCGGGTCATCGGGCGAAGTCATGCCTGCGGGGCAGATCCCCCTGGTGGCCGCCCGGCACGGGGCCTACATCATTGAAATCAATCCCGAGCCCTCCGTTTTCACCCGCCAGGTCACCGACCTTTTCCTGCAAGGGCCTGCGGGCCGGGTGATGGCCGCCTTGGCAGGAAAGGCGGCCATGCGGTCCCGACCCCCTTCCGAGGGAGCGACGGGATGAACCTCTTCGGTCAAAGGGTTACCCGCAAGGACTTGCTGTTGCTGGGTCTGGCTCTGGCCACCCTGATCAGTTACCTGGGTTTCCCCCCCCTGTTCGGGATCCTGCTCACCATCACCCTGGCGGGGGCGGCGATCAGGCTGCTCGGCATCGTGCGCCGCCGGCTGCTCTGGAAGATCCGCAACCGGTTGATCGTGGCCGGCCTCTTTTTCGTGGTGGCCCCGTTGCTGCTCATCACGATGTTCTTTTTGCTGGTGATCAACATCGTGATCTACCAGAACAACCTGGTGATCTTCGAGAACACCATGATCCGCCAGGTCGCCGGGTGGGAACGGACCCTCACCGTGGTGCTGGGCATGGCCGACGAAAACCGCATTCGCAACGAATTCCAGGATCTGACCGATGCCCGCTCCCCCTATCCCAAGCCCCCCTCGCTGAACCTGGTCTTCGCCCGGGGTTCGCAAGAAAAAACGTCGCCCTTCTTTGTTTTTCCCGACCAGAGCCCCTTGCGGGAGTTTCCCCTGGTCCGCGGACGGGAGATCTTTCAGTCGGGCTACTTCCGCTTCAGAGGGGTGCTGTATCACGGCATCCTGCTGCAACGGGGCGAATTTCTGGCCTTGGCCGCCAACCGCATCGACCAGGCGTTTTTCAACCGCCTCCCCTCGATTGGCGATTTCAAGGTGCGCTACCTCGCCCCCGAAGTGCGCAGGTCTTTCCAGGGCCCCCACTCGCCCCCCCCCCTCGACATCGGGGAAGTTGAACGGTCCGTCGGATTCGACCGCTACCAGTTCACCCTGCCCTACATGTTCCGCTTTCGCGACTTCGATGCCCCCGGTTCTCGCCCCCCTT
>CAZTNO010000206.1:0-5507 GCA_964614865.1 uncultured Clostridia bacterium | reverse complement strand
AAGAAGACGGATCTTGTTCGTTTTGCCCCTCCTGTGGGCACTGTTTGTGGGGTGTGCTCCGCAGTTGGAACGACCGGTGGTCGACCCCCGGATCCTCCCCGAAGATGCGGTGCGCGTCCGGGCCGAAGAGTACTTCACCCGCGGCGAAGCGCATTTGCGGGACGGAGACTTGAAGGCGGCCCGCTTCTGTTTCGACCAGGCGCTCGACACCGTGCTGAACTCCCCCCCCGAACACCCTCGCCGCACCGAGCTGCTGAGTGGCCTCACCGAGCGCATCTCCACCCTGGAGCTCAATCTGCTGCGCGACCGCTTCTCGAACGAGAGCGAACAACAGGAGGCTTTCCTGGACGAAGTGGTCTCCACCCCCCTGTTTTTGCCGAGCGAACGGGAAGTCCAGGCGCTCGAACAAAAGCTGGCGACGGCGGGCCCCACCGGTTTCAGCCTGCCGGTGATCATCAACTCGCAGGTGGTCTCTTTCATGAACGCCTTCCAGAATCTGCGCCGCGAGCGGATCCAGGAGTCGCTGGAACGAGCACAGGAGTTTTTGCCCCCCTTTCGCGAGATCTTCCGCCGCCATCAGCTGCCCGATGATCTGGTTTACCTGCCGCTGATCGAAAGCGGCTTCCGTTGGGGCGCCGTTTCCCGCGCCGGGGCCAAGGGGATGTGGCAGTTCATGGCCAGCACCGCCCGCATGTACGGGTTGCAGGTGAACAGTACGGTCGACGAGCGCCTCGACCCCTTCAAGGCCGCTGACGCCGCGGCCCGTTTCCTGAAGTCGATGTACGAGAAGTACCGGGACTGGTACATCGTGCTCGCCTCCTACAACGGCGGCCCCGGAAGGTTGGAGCGGGCGATGAACCGCCTGCAGACCCGCGACTTCTTCGAGATCAACCAGACCCGCTACATCCACCGGGAGACCAAAACCTACGTGCCCGCTTTTCTGGCCAGCCTGATCATCGCCAAGAACCCGGCCGAATACGGCTTCGTCATCCCCACCCCCGAGTCCCGCTTCGCAGACACCCACCGGGTGACGATCCCCTCTCCGTTGACCCTTTCCTCGATCGCCGCGGAAATCGGGGTTCCCCTGGCCCGCATCAGGGAACTGAACCCCGAGTTGCTGCGGGATTTCACCCCCGCCACCGCCCCGTTCTACGACCTCCGCCTGCCCACTCAGGCCGACCCGACCCCCCTGCTGGCCATGCAGCGCATCAAACCCCCCAAAGTCCCCTCCGGCCGCACCTACCGGATCCGCAAGGGCGATACGCTGGGGGCGATCGCCAGGCGCTTCCGGGTTTCCCTGGCGGCCCTGAAACGGGCCAACCCGGTGCGGGCGAGCCGCCTGCGGGTGGGGGCGAAACTGGTGATCCCGGGGGGGCGGTGATCAGCAAGACCTTGTCGGCCGTATTGAACGGCCTCGAGGTGACGTTGACCGAGGTCGAGGTGGGATTCACCGCCGGAGTGCCGGGGACGGTGATCGTCGGGTTGCCCGACAACGCGGTCAAGGAGAGCCGGGAACGACTGCGGCTGGCCATCAAGAATTCCCGCTTCGATTACCCCGGGGCGGCCAAGATCGTGGTCAATCTCTCCCCGGCCGACCTGCGCAAGGAGGGGGCGGCCCTCGATCTGCCGATCGCCGTCGGCATCCTGAAAAACCAGTACAACCTGGAGAGCGAAGTTTTCGCCAACACCCTGTTCTACGGCGAGGTGTCGCTCGACGGCAGCCTCTCCCCGGTTCGCGGCGTGCTCAACCTGGCCCTGTTCGCCCGCCGCGAGGGATTCACCCGCATCGTCGTCCCCGCTGGCAACCGGCAGGAAGCCTCCTTTGTGCACGGGGTCGCGGCCTATGCCCTGCCCAATCTGGCCGAAGTGATGGCCTTCGTGCGCGACCCGAGTGCGTTTGCCGCGGTCCCGCCGGCGGGCGAAAACGACCTCCCCCCTTATGGTGGCGAAGGGGAATTTGCCGAGATCCGCGGCCAGCACGTGGCCAAGAGGGTGATGGAGATCGCCGCTGCCGGGTTTCACAACGTGCTGCTGCTGGGGCCGCCGGGGGCCGGCAAGTCGATGCTGGCCAAGAGCCTCCCCTCCATCCTGCCTCCGATGACCGAAGCGGAAATCCTCGAGACCTCGCTGATCTACAGCGCCGCCGGGTTGCTCGGCGAAAAGACGGGGCTGGTCGTCCGCCGTCCCTTTCGCTCTCCCCACCACACCATCTCCGACGTCGGCCTGGCCGGAGGGGGGAAGGTGCCCGCTCCCGGCGAGATCTCCCTGTCGCACAACGGCATCCTCTTTCTCGACGAACTTCCCTACTTCAAGCGTACCGCGCTGGAGGTCTTGCGCCAGCCCCTCGAAGACGGCCAGATCACCATTTCCCGCTCGCTGCAGGCACTGACTTTTCCGGCCCGCTTCATGCTGGTGGCGGCCATGAACCCCTACGCCGACAGTTCGGTGCTGGCCACCGCGGGCGGCGGGGGGGGAGCCGGCGGGGCCCGGGGAAGGTACTACGGCAGGCTCTCCCGCCCCCTGCTCGACCGCATCGACCTGCAGCTCGAGGTCGCCGGGGTGCGCATCGAGGAGATCAACACCGCCGCTCCCGGCGAGAATTCGGCCTCCATCCGCCTCCGGGTGACCCGGGCGCGCGAGCTGCAGCTGGCGCGTTTTGCCGGGGGGAAGAGGGTCTGCTTTGCCAACGGCCAGATGCACAACCCCGACATCCGTCGCCACTGCCGTTTGACGAGCGAAGGGGAGGAGTTGATGGCGAGGGCCATGGAACGGTTCGCCCTGAGCGCCCGCGGCTACTTCCGCACCCTCAAGGTGGCCCGCACCATCGCCGATCTGGACGGGAGGGAGGCGATCGCCACCTCCCACCTGCAAGAAGCCCTGCAGTACCGCACCCTCGATTTTTCCAAGTACTGATTTTGCCGTCTTTTCCAGCGCGGGCCCGCAAAGGGCAGGCCGGCGGGGGGGGGGTTCAGCGACGGCGGTGGTGGGCCAGGTCGCGGTCCATCTCTCTGCCGATGTCGCGTTCCTTGATCCGCGCCCGCTTTTCGTACTCCCTTTTTCCCTTGGCCAGTCCGATCTCCACCTTGGCGATCCCCTTGTCGGAAAAGTAGAAGCGCAGCGGGATGATCGTCACCCCTTTGGTCTCCACCTTGCGCATCAGCCGGCGGATCTCGGGCTGCTTGAGCAGCAGGAAGCGGTCCCGTTCGGGGTCGTGGTTGTTGAAGCTGGCGTTGGCGTAGATGCTGATGCTGGCCCCGCGCAGCACCGGGCGCCCGTCGTGGAAGTCGACGTAGGCGTCGCGCAGGCTGAGGTGCCCCTCGCGCAGCGACTTCACCTCGGAGCCGAGCAGGGAGATTCCGGCCTCGAGTTTTTCCAGGATTTCGTAGTCGAAGAAGGCTTTTTTATTGATGGCGATGATTTTCATTTGCGGATGAGGACGATTTCGTCGATTTTGCGTTTGCCCATCTTCTTGACCATCAACTGGCAAGAGCCAAGGCGGATGCGGGTGCGTTCCTGGGGAAAGCGCCCATGGTGGTAGATGAACAGCCCCGACAGGGTGGTGTAGTCTTTGCGGCGGGGCAAGTCGACCTCCAGGTGGGAGTTCACTTCCTCGACCGGGGTCGAGCCGGGGACCAGAAAGGCCTGGCGGTTGAGCTGGGTGATGGACTTGCCCTCGCCGCCCGGCTCGTCGAGCAGCTCGCGCAGGATGTCGCTGAGGGTGACCAGGCCGATCGCCACCCCGTATTCGTCGACTACCACGGCCATGTTGAGCCGGCGGCGGCGGAATTCGGCCAGGATCGAGGGCAAGCCGGCATACTCGGAGACGAAAATCGGGGTCTCGGCCATCTCCAGCAGCGGGGTGGGCGAGAATTTTCGCTCGATCATCCGTTCCAGCACCGAGTGGGTGTGGATGATGCCGGTGATATTGTGCGGGCCGCCGCGGTGCAGGGGCACCTTGGAGAATCCGCGGTCGCGCAGCAGCGGGAGGAGCTCCTCGAAGCCGGCCTGTTCGTCCAGGGTGATCATGTTTGCGCGCGGCACCATGATCGCCTTGATGTCTTTGCGGGCGATGTCGAGCACCTCGTTGATCATGGCCAGGGTTTCGGGGCTGGAGCGGAACAGCGGGGTCTCGTTCTTCAAAAAGAGTTTGATTTCCTCGTGGGTGAGTTCGCGCTGGGAAAAAGCCTTGCTCTTGCGGCCGCCCACGATAGAGCGCGAGAGGGTGGCCATCCCCTTGACTGCCGGCAGAAACAGGAGCCGGAGCAGCCGCATCGGGTAGGCGTAGAGCTCGGCGAGCTGGTTGGGGAAGCGGTAGCCGAACGTCTTGGGGACGATCTCGCCGAAGATCAGCAGCAGCAGGGTGGTGCCGAGCATCTCGGCGACCAGGATCAGCGCCTGGTTGCCGGCGAACAGGCGGGTGATGACGTAGGTTGCCAGGGTGGCCGCGGCCACGTTGACCAAATTGTTGCCGATCAGCACCGTGGAGAGGAACTCCTCGGGCCTGCCCAGGATGCGCTGTACGATCTGGGCGCGGGGGTTGCCCTTCTTGGCCCGGTGGGCCAGCCGTACCCGGGAGAGGGACAGGAAGGAGGTCTCGGCCGAGGAGAAGAACGCCGAGAGGGCGAGCAGGACGACGAACAGGAACACGTAGGTCATGGGTGGCGGGCGGTCATTGCGGGTGGTTGAGCTGGTAGATGACTTTGTACAGGGCGGTGCCGATGCAGTCGTTGACCAGGGTGACCCCCTTGGCCTCTTTGGGCAACTTCAGGATCTTGGGGGCGAAGTTGACCACCCCCCGGATGCCGAGCACGATTAGGCGGTCGAGGATTTCCTGGGCGGCCTCTTCGGGGACGGTCAGCAGGGCGATTTCGACCTCGGGATGCGCGGTCAGGAAGGGTTCCAGCTGGTCGATGGCGAGCACCGGGCTCTCCTCCACCCGGGTGCCGATCAGGGCTGGATCGGTATCGAACAGGGCCGCCACCGAGATGTTGCGCCCGCGGAACAGCTTGTAGGTGGAGAGGGCCTGGCCGATGCGGCCGGCGCCGATCACGATGATCCGGGCTCCGGTGTCGATGGCCAGGATTCGCTTCAGTTCCCGTACCAGTTTCTTGACCTGATACCCTTTCTTCTGTTTGCCGATGGTCAGGCCGAGGTAGAAGAAATCCTGGCGCACCTGGTTGCCGGACAGCCCGGTCATTTCCTCGAGCTTGTGCGACGAGACGTAGGCCGAATCGGGCAGGTCGAGCTTGAGCAACGCCTCGTAGTAGAAGGAGATGCGGCGGATGACGCGAAGACTGATGATTCGTTTGCTGACCATGGGTTGATTCGTTGGTAATGAAATTATACCACAGCGGCTGCGGGGGCACCCGTCAAGGGTCTCTCGATCCGTTTTCGTCTAGCCGAACAGCGCCTCCACCTCCGCAACCCCCTTGGGGATCGGCTTGCGCAGCACCCGGCCGCCCTGCGCGGTGCCCACCACGTCGTCTTCGAGGCGGATGCCGCCGGAG
>CAZTNO010000205.1:0-5529 GCA_964614865.1 uncultured Clostridia bacterium | reverse complement strand
GGTGGTTTCGGCGATCAGGTCGCCGAGGTCATTCAGCGCCTGGCCCAGCGGCAGCCCCCGGCGCATGGCGAACAGGAAGTCGGTGCGGAAGATGGCCATCAGCAGGGAGGCAGGCACCCCGTGGCCGGCCACGTCGGCTACGGTGACGATGAGTTCGTCGCCGCGGGCAACGAATTCCACGTAGTCGCCCCCCACCTCCGACGACGGCAGTACCGAGTAGGCGATCTCCAGCCGGGGGAAGGTCACCGGGCCGCTGGGGAGGAAACTCCGCTGGATGCCGGCGGCGATCTGCAGCTCGCGACGGACCCTTTCTGCAGCCACCATCTCCTGGGCGAGCTCGAACTTGTCGATGGCGATGGCGGCAAACGAGGCCAGGCCGCGCAGCAGGGCGTAACTCTCGTCCGACAACTTCTGGGTCAGCTTGAGTTCGAGGAAACCCAGGTTGCGACCGCGGGCCAGGAATGGAAACATGGCGGTGCGGTCGAGGCGCAGGGTGCGGGAGACCCCCTTGCGCGGCGCGACTTCCTGTTCATCCTGGATAAGCCGGTACAGCTTGCGCGACGAGGCCACGTAGATGTTGATCTCGCTGGCCCGGGCGACATCGGCGACCACTGTCTTGAGGTCGGCGAGGATCTCGTCGAGGTTGATCGCCGAGGAGATTCGTCTCCCCAGCTCAATCAGGTGCTCTTTTTCCCGGCTCTCCTGGGTGATCTTGCGGAACAGCAGGGCGTTCTGCAAGGGGATTTGCACGAAAGTCGAAATGAAACGCAGGAAGTCCAGGTCGTCGGCGGTGAAATCCCCGTCGATCTTGTTGATCGCCTCCAGCACGCCCAGCAGGTTGTCGCGGGTGCCGACCGGGGCGCCGGCGATCGAACGGGTGGAAAACTGGATCAGGCGGTCGGCGAACGACGAGAAGCGTGGATCGCTGGCGCAGTCGTTGGCGATCACCGCCTCGTGGCGGTCGGCGATCCAGCCCACGATCCCCTCGCCCCGGCGCAGTACAATGCGCTGCAGGGTCCCCCCCCGCCGGCCGGTGGCAGTTTCGAAGTAGAGCTCCTCGCGGCCCGGATGGTAGAGGAAGATCGAGGCTTCCTCGCAGCCGAGGTCGCGCTTGATCTTGGTGGCCACGGCGTCGAGCAGGCGGCGCAGGTCGATTTCCGAGTAGAGCTCGCCCAATTCGCTCTGGAAACGTTCCCTGCGGTTCATGGCTCCTCCGGTGGTTTTTCGACTATATGCAAGCGGGCAGGCAAAGTCAACCGCTCGCCCCCGGATGTAAAAGAAGGCCCCCGCCGGGGAGGCGGGGACCTTGGGGGAGGGATGAGAGGGTTGAGACGGTGTGTACGCCCGGGTCAGGGAAAAGGTTGCAAAAAAAACCAAAAGAGGGCAAACTGCCCCCGCGAAGCGAGGTGGGAGTTGAAAAATCGTTGAATTGACACCACCTTGGGGGAGTGATACAATCGGGCTTCCCAGGCTTCACCCCCAATCAACAATGGATACTTTGATCGTTGACCAGGTGACCAAGTCTTTTCAGGGCAGGGTGGTCGTCGACCGGGTCAGCCTCAGCATCCGGCAGGGCGAGATCGTCGGGTTGCTGGGGCCCAACGGGGCAGGCAAGACCACCACCTTCCGCATGATCCTTGGTCTGCATACGCCCGAAAGCGGCTCGATTCGCGTCGGCGACGACGACATCACCGATCTGCCCATCTACCGCCGCGCCCGCCTGGGCATCAACTTCCTGCCCCAGGAGCCCTCGGTGTTGCGCGGCCTGACCGTCGAGGAGAACCTGCTGGCCGTTTGCCAGCTGCAGCGCAAACGCCGCCACCAGCCGATCGACCAGGTGCTGGCCGAGATGGGGCTGGAGCCGTTGCGCAAGCGCAAGGCCGGCTTGCTGTCGGGCGGCGAGCGGCGGCGGCTGGAGATCGCCCGGGCCCTGCTGCATGATCCCCGCTTCCTGCTGCTCGACGAACCCTTCGCCGGTATCGACCCCATCCAGATCGGCGAGATCCAGGCGATGATCCGCACCTTCCGCGACCGCGGCCTGGGCATCGTGATCACCGACCACAACGTGCGGGAGATCCTGAAGATCACCGACCGCTCGACCATCGTCCACCAGGGGCGGATCATCTTTTCCGGCCCCGCCGCCGAACTGATCGCCGACGAACGGGTGCGCCGCGATTACCTGGGGCGCGAGTTCAGGTGGAACTAGATGTCGACCAAGTTGCAGCTCCGCGAGTCCCTGCAGGTCAGCATCACCCCGGTGATGCGGCACTGTATAGAGCTGCTGGCCTCGGGTCGACTCGAATTCATCGAGCGGCTGATGCTCGAGGCCGAGTCCAACCCCATGCTGGAAGTCGAGCTTCCCGAGACCACCCCGGTGGTCGAGGAGCCTGCAAACGACATGGAAAAGCGCATGGAGCGGGCCGACGCTTCCTACTTCGAATCGTACGAGGAGCAGGGCTTCTTTCAGCGTGACCCCGATGCCATCGACAAGAACCGGGCCCTCGAACAGTTCACCCCCGCAGAGGAGAGCCTTTCCGATCACCTGCTGGCCCAGGCCATGTCGCGCCTGGAGACCGAAAAGGAGATCGAGATCGCCCGCCAGATCATCTACAACCTCGACGCCGAGGGGTATCTCGAAGTCGAGATCGGCTCGATCGCCCAACTCCTGGCCACCACCGGCGAGGAAATCGAGCGGATCCGTGCCCTGGTCATGGCCTTCGACCCCCCGGGGTGCGGCGCGCGCACCTTGCGGGAGGTGCTCGCCGTCCAGGTGAGCGATGCCCCAAACGAGGCCTTGTTGCGCCGTCTGATCGACCACCATCTCGAAGACGTGGCCCGTTCCCGCTTCGAGGTGATCCTGCGCGACCTTCAGGTCGACATGACCACGCTTCAGGGGCTGATCGCCCGGTTGAAGAAACTGCGGCCGATCCCCGCCGCCTCCTTCAAGCGGGAAACGGTGGAGTACGCCGAAATCGACCTGATGCTCCTGCGCGAAGACAACACCTTTCGCGTGGTCTATATCGACGAGGGGATTCCCCGCCTCCTCCTCTCCAGGTACTACCAGGAGATGCTGGACAAGACCAACGATCGGGATACGCAGCACTACCTGAAAGACCGGCATCGCGACGCCCAGTTCTTCATCGAGGGCATCGAGCTGCGCAAGAAGACCATCCTGCGGATCGCCGAGTACCTGGTGAAAACCCAGCAGGATTTCCTGCTGTTCGGGGAGAAGTGGAAGCGCCCCCTGTCGATGCGCGATGTGGCCCGCGAAGTGGGGCTCAACGAATCGACGGTGTCCCGCTCGGTGAACGGCAAGTTCATGGCCAGCGAGAAGGGGTTGCTCAGCCTGCGTTCCCTGTTTTCGCACAGCATCAAGGGGGATTTCGGCTTTGCCCACTCGGTGGACACGGTGCGCGACAAGGTCCGGGAGATCATCGCCGCCGAATCGCAGGAGAACCCGATGTCGGACGAGGAGATCGCCATCCGGCTCAAGGAGCTCGGCATCCCGATCGCCCGTCGCACCGTTCGCAACTACCGGGAGGAGTTGAACATATCCAGTTCGTTTGTTCGCAAGAAAGAGTATCAAATAAAAAGGAGTCACCCATGAGCATCCATTTCACGACCAAGAGCGGAAGTCTGAACGATTCCCTGAAAGAATTCACCGAAAGCAACCTCAAGGACATCGAGAAGATCGCCGGCGAGATCATCGATGCCGAGGTTTTTATCAATGAAGAGAAGCTCGATTTCAAAGTCGAGATCTCCCTGAAGACGCGTCTCAGTTCTTTTTATGCCGAGGACAGCGACCGCATCCTGAAGCAGGCCGTGCGTAAAACCATCACCACCTTGAAAAACCAGGCCAAGAAGAACAAGGACAAGATCAAGGTCGAGAAGAAGCGCGCGGGCAAGGGCGGTTTTCTGAAGCGCTACCTCGGGCTGGACCGCGAAGCGCCCGCGGCTCCCACCAAGGATTCGATCCTGGTTTCGGAAAATTTCTCCCGCAAGCCGGTGACGGTCGAAGAGGCGCTCTTCTTCCTGCAGGAGAGCAAAGAGAACGCCTACATGTTCGTCAACTCCGAGAGCGGCCGGACTTCGGTGCTCTTTCAGAATCGGGAAGGGGGCGTGTCGCTCATCGAACCCGAGTTTTAAGCATGGCGGCGGGAGCGATCGGGCAGCGGCAGGGGGGATCGTGCTAGACCCCATGCGCATGAACAAGGGGATTGAGCTCGGCGAAATCGTCGCCTTGACCGATTTGAAGATTCACCGGGTGGTCCACGAACAGTACTTGACCCACCCCATCCTCCATCCCCGGGCCCAGCGCCCCGGCCTCGCCCTGACCGGATACTTCGAATACCTGAACAAGGACCGCGTTCAGATCTTCGGCAAGACCGAAATGGGCTACCTCAACCACCTGCCGCCGCGGGCCCGCCGGGTGGCCCTGCACCGCTACCTGAAGCTGCAGATCGCCGGCATCCTGGTGTCGGAGAGCCTCGACATCGACAACGATTTCATCCGCCTGACCCGCAAAGAGAAGACCCCGGTGCTGGTGTCGGAGTTGCGCACGTCGCTGCTCATCTCCCGCATCTCGTCGTTTCTCTACCAGTACTTTTCCCGCAAGATCAAGATCAACGGCACCCTGCTCGACATCATGGGGCAGGGGGTGATGCTGACCGGAGCCTCGGGCGTGGGCAAGAGCGAAACCGCGCTGGCCCTGGTCAACAAAGGCTACCACCTGATCGCCGACGACGTGGTCGAATTCTACCTGAACTCCAACGACGATCCGGTCGGCAAGGCCAGCGAGCGGATCCGCTCGCTGCTCGAGGTGCGTGGCCTGGGCATCATCCACATCGATCACGTATTCGGGGCCTCGGCCGTCTTGCCCGAAAAGAAACTCGACCTGATCATCCAGCTGGAAAAGTGGGATCCCAGGAAGATGTACGACCGCCTGGGCGAGGAGAATCTCTACCACAAGATCCTCGACATCGACATCCCGATGTTCACGTTGCCGGTGGCCCCGGGACGCGACCTCTCCACCCTGATCGAAGTCGCGGTCCGCTATTTTATCAGCCGGAAGAACGGCTTCAAGTCGTTTCTCGAAGAGTACGACGAACAGATGAAGTCGCAGGCCGATTCAAAGGAAATCCTTTCATGACCCAAGGTCTCATCATCACCCACGGGACGTACGGCAAGGAACTGGTTGAAGTGGCGGGGCGTATTTTGGGCGTCCCCCCCGGCATCGAGGCCATCTCGATGGACTGGGGCGGCGATGGCTCCGACGTCCGCGAGCAGGTCGAACGGTTCCTGCAGAAGGCGCGGGGCAAGCGGGTCCTGATCTTCACCGACATGTTTGGCGGATCGCCCTCCAATGTCGCCATCCGCTTCGTCTCTGCCGAAGTCGACGTGATCTCCGGCATCAACCTGCCGGGCTTGTTGAAGTTCATCTGTTATCAGAACAAGGACATCCCCTTTCGCGATCTGGTTTCGGCGGTGCGTCACGGGATCCTCGACGGCATCACCGTGATCAGCGAGTAT
>CAZTNO010000204.1:5173-5608 GCA_964614865.1 uncultured Clostridia bacterium | reverse complement strand
GAGTGGTATTCCTGGCAACCCGAACACCAACTCTTCCGGAGTGTACTCGGCTACAACTGATTATAATTGGTCAGGGGCAGTCACCCCGACATTGACTGGATTCACGTTCGCTCCCGTCAGTCGCACATATACCAATATCACCTCCGACCAGACCGCTCAAGACTATGCCGCGACCGCGATCACCTACACGCTCTCGGGCAATGCCGGGATCGCTGGCGCAACCCTGAGCTACACCGACGGGACGGCCAAGACCGCCACCGCTGACAGCAGCGGCAACTACTCGCTCACAGTCTCCTACAACTGGTCGGGCACGGTCACGCCGTCGCTGACCGGCTACACCTTCGCTCCTGCCAGCAGGACTTACTCCAGCGTCGTGGCCGACCAGACTGCACAGAACTATACGGCCACGCTGAACACGCACGGGGTCTCTGGCAC
>CAZTNO010000204.1:0-5163 GCA_964614865.1 uncultured Clostridia bacterium | reverse complement strand
TCCGGGGTCACCATCACCTTCTCCCACGACGCCCACACCGAGACCACCGCCGCGGATGGGACCTACTCGTACTCGGTCGACCACGGCACGACCACCACCCTCACCCCCGGCAAAGTAGGCTATGCCTTTTGGAGTCCAGCTGCGATTACCCTGACCGGCATTGCCGGTGCTCAACCAGGTCAGAATTTCTCGGCCACCGCGACCACCACCACGGTTTCCGGGGTGGTCACCGGCTATGGTCATCCCGTCCCGGGCGTCGTGCTGAACGGCCTGCCGGGAAGTCCGGTCACCGATGCCGACGGGGCCTACTCGGCCACGGTGGGCTCGGGCTGGAGCGGTATGGTGACGCCGACCCGCGCCGGTTATGTATTTACCCCGGCCAGCCGCGAATATGCCGCAGTCGTCGCTGGCCAAACCGCCCAGAACTACACCGCCCTCTACGTCGACCCCCTGCCCGCCGCCGAGCGGGCCGCCCTGATCGCCCTCTACAACGGCACCGGCGGTGATGCCTGGGTCGACAAGTCGGGCTGGAAGACCCCCCCTCTGCACTCCGACGGCTTTGCCCTGCCAGGCAGCGAGGGCACCTGGAAGGGGGTGATGACCGCCGAGGGTCACGTGCTGGCGATCCAACTCGAAAACAACAACCTGGCCGGCTCGCTGCCCGATTCGCTGGGCGTCTTCCCAGCCATGATCTACCTGAGTATGAAGGGCAACCACCTCGCCGGCGCCATTCCCACCACCGTCGGCAACCTGACGGCCCTGGGCTGGCTCGACCTCTCCAAGAACGAACTGACCGGCTCCCTGCCGGCCGAGCTCGGCAACATCCCCGGGCTGCTAATGATCGACTGCGATACCAACCAGCTCAGCGGCAGCCTGCCAGCCTCGCTCGGTGCGGTGCTCACCCTGGACGACCTCGATCTCTACAACAACCGCTTCAGCGGTTCGTTTCCCGCAGAGTATGCCGCGCTGGTGAACATGCGCCGGATCAACGTTTGGAACAACCAACTCGAGGGGCAGATCCCGGCGTACTTTGGCAACATGACCCAGCTGGTACAGCTTTGCCTGTCGACCAACCGGTTCAGCGGGGAGATCCCCGCCACCCTGGGCAACTTGGTCCTGCTCGAAGAACTCAATTTCGACAACAACCAGCTCGTCGGCACGATTCCCGCGAGCCTGGCCAACCTGTCGGGGCTGCTGCCCGCCACCACCGGGTTTGCCTACAATGGTCTTCATGCCAGCGACTCCGGGTTGATCGCCTTCCTGGACGCCAAGGATGCAGGCTGGGCGGCCACACAAACGATTGCCCCCACCGGAGTAACAGCCGTTCCGGCCGGCACGACCTCGGTCACCGTATCCTGGACCCCGATCACCTACACCGGCAACACCGGCGGTTACCGGGTACTGGTCGGTACCGCTGCGGGCGGGCCCTATACGTTCTACCAGCAGACCACCGACAAGATGGCGACGTCGCTGACGGTCACCGGGCTGACCCCAGGCACCCCGTACTACTTCGTGGTTCAGACCCGCACCGCCCCCCACGGCACCCAGCAGAACACGGTCGACAGCGAGTTCAGCCCCGAGGTCCCGGCAAGCACCATTTCCACACACACGGTCACATTCAGCGTCGGGACCGGCGGGACCCTGAGCGGCACGGCTACCCAAATTGTCGCGCACGGTGCCGATTGCACCGCGGTAACGGCAGTACCCGCCAGCAACTACCACTTCGTGAACTGGACCGGGAGTGGGTTCACCACTTCTACCGCCAACCCGTTGACGGTGACCAATGTAACCGCTGATCTGACTATAACTGCCAATTTCGCCATCGACACCCATACCATCTCCTCTTCTGCCGGAACCGGGGGTACAGTCTCGCCGCTCGGCGCAGTTTCGGTGAACCACGGTGCCAGCCAGGCTTTCACAATCACTCCGAATGCGAATTACCACGTGGCCGGCGTCGTGGTCGACGGCGTTTCGGTCGGCGCAGTCACTTCCTACAGTTTCAGCAACGTCACCACGGGCCATACGATCGCCGCAACGTTTGCCATCGATACCCACACGGTGACCTTCATTGAGGGGGCGAACGGCACCATCACCGGCACCAAGACTCAGACGGTAAACCATGGCGCCAATGCCACTGCTGTCACCGCCGTGCCTGCGGCCAACTACCACTTCGTGAACTGGACCGGGAGCGGCTTTACCACCTCGACCGCCAACCCGCTGACGGTGACCGGAGTCACCAGCGACCTGACCCTCACCGCCAGCTTCGCCCGGAGCGCTTTCACCATCTCCGGCACGGTCCTCCAGGGCGGAAATCCGCTACCAAACGTCGTGCTGAGCGGTTTTCCGGGCAGTGTCACGACCAATGCTTCAGGTGTATATACCGCCAGCATCGACTCGGGTTGGAGCGGCACTGCGACACCAGCTTTCGCCGGCTACACATTCTCCCCAGCTACCCGAACATATAACCATGTAATTACCAATCAAACAGCGCAGGACTACATAGCCACCCGGGTCTATTCGGTCCTCTTCCAGGCCGGCAGCCACGGTTCGCTGACCGGGACGACCTCCCAGACCGTGGCCTCGGGCGGATCGACGAGCGCAGTAATGGCTGTGCCCGACAGTGGCTACCACTTCGTCAACTGGACCGGCAGCGGGTTTACCACCTCCACCGCCAACCCGCTGACCGTGACCGGGGTCACCCGCGACCTGATACTCACCGCCAACTTCGCAGTGAGCACCCCGCTGGCCATCGGCTTGAACCATGGCCGGCTCAACTACAGCAAGGTCGGCGCCGCAGTGACCGCGCCCCAGACCCTGCGCATTTCCGCTACCGGCTATGGCACACTGCACTGGACCGCTACCCGAAACCAATCCTGGATCACCCTCAGCGCCGCCAGCGGCACGGGCCCCGGGATCGTCCAGGTTTCGGTGAACCCGACCGGCCTGGGCAACGGCACCTACACCGGCACCATCACCGTCAGTGATTCCGGCGCGAACAACTCGCCGCAGACCGTTCTGGTGGTTCTCACGGTCAAGAACGCCGGAGCCAACCCGTTCGGTCTGTTCGAGACGCCGAGCAACAATGCCACCGGCGTTACCGGCAACATCGCGGTCACCGGCTGGGTGATCGACGATGTCGAGGTGACCGCGCTCAAGATCTACCGGGATCCCCTCACCGGCGAGGGCAGGGACCGAGTATTCATCGGCAACGCCAACCTGGTCGAGGGGGCAAGGCCCGACGTCGAAGCTCTCTACGCAGCCTACCCCTGGAGCTACCGCTGCGGGTGGGGCTACATGATGCTGACCAACTTCCTGCCGAACGGCGGCAACGGCACATTCACCATCCACGCCGTGGCCACCGACCGCGAGGGGCACAGCGTGACCCTGGGCAGCAAGCGCATCACCTGCGACAACGCCCATGCGACCCTGCCCTTCGGCACCATCGACACCCCCGAGCAGGGAGGGACCACCACGGGCAATTCGTACGTCAACTTCGGCTGGGCGTTGACGCCGCAGCCGGCCTCGATCCCGACGAACGGCTCGACCATCTGGGTTTGGGTCGATGGCACGCCGGCGGGTCACCCGACCTACAATCAATACCGGCCCGACATCGCCACCCTGTTCCCGGGCTACGCCAACAGCAACGGGGCAGTGGGCTTCTTTTACCTCAATCCATCCACCCTGGCCGAAGGGGCGCACTCGATCGCCTGGAGCGTCGAGGATACCCTCGGGCGCCTCGACGGGATCGGATCGAGATATTTCATGGTCGAACATGCGTCGGGGGGCGTCAGGGCGGGGGCGGGTAACGTAGGGGCGTACGGCCGTACGCCCCTACAAGGCGAACCGGCAATCACCGGAATCGAAAATGCCGCCTTGCCCCCTTCGGGGATGGGGGCGATCGAGCAACCATCGCAAACGATGGTCTTGTCGCCTCAACCCCTGCGCGTGCGCCGCGGCTTTGCCGCCTTGGAAGAGACCCTCTTTCCCGATCGTGACGGAGCGATCGAGGTCACGTCCAGATCGGGCGAGCCGCTGGAGATCGAACTCGACCCCGATCGCAACGGGTTGTTCGTCGGGATCGAGCGGTTCGGGCAGGATGTCCGCCCGTTACCGGTTGGTTCCAGGCTCGATCCTCAGACCGGAGTATTCACCTGGTTACCGGGCCCGGGATTCCGGGGCACTTTCTGTCTTGAGTTTACTGCGGATCACGGCCACGAAACGATCCGTGCCCAGCGAGTTCAAGTAAAAATCGATTGACCCGCTGCTCCGGGCAGGAGCCCATACCTTGGAAGGCCACCCTGTCAGCGGGGGCGATCGAGAATTACCGGGTTTGTTATTTGCCTGGTAATTCGAACGATTCCTTGGCCATGCGGGCGATCGAGCGGCCGATGGCCAGCGAGGCGGTGGCCGCGGGCGACGGCGCGTTCAACACGTGGATCTGGCGCGGGGCCTGGCGGATGCGGAAGTCGTCGGAGAGGGCGCCGCTGGGTTCGAGCGCCTGGGCCCGCACCCCGGCCCCGCCGGGCCGCAAATCGTCGCCTTCGATCTCGGGGACCAGGTTTTGCAGCGCTTTCACGAAAGCGCTTTTGACGAACGAGCGATAGTACTCGCCCATGCCCATCGACCAGAACTTGACGGCCATCTTCCAGAACCCGGGGTAAAAAGCGAACGAAGCGGTATCCTTTACGCTGAGGCTGATCTTGGTGTAGCCTTCCCGCTTGAAGGCCAGGACGGCGTTGGGCCCCGCCTCCACCCCCCCGCCGATCATGCGGGTGAAATGAACCCCCAGGCAGGGGAAGCGGCTGTCGGGCACCGGCTCGATCAGGTTGTTGACCAGGCTGTGGCGTTCCGGGCGCAGCTCGTAGTACTCGCCGCGGAAGGGGACGATGCGCAGCTGCGGGTCGACCCCGCCCAGCCGCGCCACCCGGTCGGAATGCAGGCCGGCGCAGTTGATCAGGTACCTGCCGTGGAACGCCCCGGCCGGAGTCTCCAGGGTGAGGCCTTCCTCGCCGGCGACGATGCGGGTCACCTGGGCATTCAGCTCGATCTCCCCCCCTTTTTCGCGGATCACCTCGGCGTAGGCCTCGCTGACCCGGGTGTAATCGACGATCCCGGTGGCGGGCACGAACAGCCCGGCGATACCGCGGACGTGGGTTTCGACCT
>CAZTNO010000203.1:0-5642 GCA_964614865.1 uncultured Clostridia bacterium | reverse complement strand
AAGGTCCGGGAATTGACCTCGGTGCTCAAGAAGGTGGCGATCCTCGGCGAGGGGGAATCGATCGGCGCCGAGATCGGCGCCTTTTTCGAGCAGGAGCTTTCCCCGGGGTCAGAGCCTGTCGCCAAGGGCAAGCTGCCCAGGATCTGGACCGAGCTGCGCGCCGGGAGACCGTTCGCCGAAGTGGTGCGCCGCCCCTTCCTGCGCCGTGAACTCAACCGTCACGAGGTCCGCACCTTGGTGGCCGCTGGCCTGGCCGAATGCGGCGGAAAGTACAAGGACCTGCTCCGGCTGTTCAACTTGCCCGAGCAAGAGTACCACCGATTCATGTCGTTTCTGCACGACAACGACCTGACCCCCGACTAGAGGGGGCCATTGTTTTTGTCGACAGGCTGACCGGGTTAGCGCCAGGACAAACCGGCCCTGAGGCGTTCTGGAGCGGCTCTCCAGCAGAGGGGGGCCTGCCGGTTAGCCCGGGTTAGGCTGGCGGCGAACTCGAACCAACCTTTCGAAACGGGCTGTACCGGCAAGAGGCTTTCTGGAAGGGCCTTTTCATCTCAAATAGCAGATGGCAGCCGAATTGCTTGATAAGTGGGTTCGGCTGCGTCCGGAAGGCAACGATCGCGTTGTTGCCAGGGCGCAAGGGATCGATCACCCAGGGGAGGCCCCATGTCTTCATGTTCACCAGGCAAGATTTGCTTGCTGTCGCTGATCGGCTTGCTCGTTATCGGCCCCCTGGCCTTTGCGCAACAGATCATCGCCGACCACACCGTGGTCGACAAGTACAGCCAGATCCCCCAGGCCTACATCGACATCGTCAAGACGATGATGATCGACATGGCCGGCGAGTCCCACTCCAGCGGATATCGGGCAGGGCTGACCCTCCTCGCTGCTGCCGAACCCAAGTTTCCGGTGAGCACCATGTGGTGGCTCGACAGCACGGCGCCGAAGAACGCCCTCTGGGCCGCCAATTTCCGCTGCAACAGCTCAGGGCAAAGTTTTGACGGGGCCGGCGAGGCGACCTTCTACACCAACCAGGCCGCCATCGACGGGATCATCGCCACCATCGAGTACTGCAACACCCACGGTTTTTCGCTGAAGGCCATCGGCTTCGGCTGGTGCTGGGACATGACCTGGCAGAACAACCCCGGCGGCACCCTCGATCCGGTTCATCGCGTCCGCTGGGCGGGAGCATCGGCTGGGGGGCCCCAGGGAAACCTCCGCTGGGGGCTCGATGCGGGTGATCAGTCGTTGACCGGAAATTCGGTCAGCATGGACACCTACCTCCAGGCGATGGAAACCTACCGCCAGTACTGCGATTCTCATGGATATCCCACCGTGGCCGTGTTCACCACCGGGCCGGTGGACGGCAACGCCGGGACCGAGAACGGTTTCCAGCGCGAAATCAAGCACGACTACATCCGCAGCTTCGTCCAGGCGAATTCATCGCGGGTCCTGTTCGACTACGCCGACATCCTCTGCTGGAACAACGCCGGGGTGAAGCACACGGCGACCTGGAACGACGGCGGCACCTCCCGGGTCCACGCCCAGATCCATCCGGACAACACGGCAAACGAAATCGCCGGCACCCACATCGGAAGGGAAGGGTGCCTCCGCCTCGCCAAGGCCACCTGGTGGCTGATGGCGCGGCTGGCGGGCTGGGACGGCACCCCCAGCGGGGAGACCCCCCGTACCGTGACGTTTGTTTCCGGCACCGGCGGGACGCTGACCGGGACGGCGGTCCAGACCGTCGCCAGCGGCGGATCGACCACCCAGGTGATGGCGGTGGCGAGTGCGGGCCACCACTTCGTCAACTGGACCGGGAGCGGGTTCACCACCTCGACCGCCAATCCCCTGACCATCACCAATGTCACCTCGAACCTGACGGTCACGGCGAACTTTGCGGCCACCTCTTCGCCATCCCCCATCTGGGTGATGGGGTATTACGTCGGATACCAGCAGGGTCTGCAGACGCCTGCGCAAATCGACTACTCCACCATGACCCACATCGTGGTCGGGTCGGTCCTGCCTCAAACCGACGGCACCTTCAACACCCAGTTTTTCATCGGCCCGACCACCGGGCCGGCATGGGCGCGCGACGTGGTCGCCCGGGCCCACGCGGCGGGGATCAAGGCCCTCGTCCACGTCGGCGGCTCGGGGGCGCGCGATGAATTCCTGGCCGTTTCCAACGCCTCGGTGCGGGCCACCTTCGTCGCCAACCTGGTTTCCATCGTCGACAGCTACGGGTTCGACGGGCTCGACCTCAACTGGGAGCCGATCCAGACATCCGACCAGCCCAGCATCCTCGCCCTGGCGCAGGATCTGCGGACCGCCCTGGGGCCAAACAAGGTGATGATCCTCCCGCTGGGCAACTACAACGCAAACTACTCCCAGCCCGACACTTTTTTCGGCCAGCTCTCCCAGTACTTCGACCGGGTGAACATGATGAGCTACGACATGAGCTGGTCCGGTACCGGCTCGGGCTGGTACAGTTGGCACCACAGCCCGATCTACGGCCACAGTGGGCACTACCCCACTTCGGTCAGCTACACCGTTCCGGGGTATGCCCATTCGGGCATCCCGAACGCCACGACGGGCGCCGGGCTGGGATTCACCGGGGACCCCTCCGACACCGGGACCTGGGGGGGGGGGCACCTTCATCCACCGCACCTCGCCCCCCTTCGTGACCGGCCCCCGTCAGGACATCGATCAGCCTTCCAATGCCGCCACCTGGCGGCTGAGCGACAACGACTTCTCCTACAGCAACATCATGCGCTACCTGTACGAGGAGAGTGCCTGGCGCTGGGACGATGTCGCCAAAGCTTCCTACCTGAGTTTTGCCACCCCCAAAGAGATCGCCCACCCCAGTTGGGCGACTCCGCCGATCCGGACCACCTACGTCACCTACGAGGACGAGCAATCGATCGCCGCCAAGGGTGCCTACGTCCGCTCGCAGGGCCTCGGCGGCGCGATCGTCTGGACGATCAGCCAGGGCTATCTGGAGTGGAAGACCAGTGGCGAGAAAGATCCCCTGATGAAGGCGGTCAAGAACGCGTTTCTGGACGGAGCCCCCCCGACGGTCACCGTAACTTCGCCCAACGGCGGGGAGACCTGGAGCGTCGGGGCGAGCCAGACCATCACCTGGAGCACGACGGGAGCGATTGCGAGTGTCAAGATCGACTACTCCACCGACAACGGCTCCAGCTGGATCCCGGTGATCGCCTCGACCGCCAACGACGGCAGCCATCCATGGACCGTCCCCAATACTCCCGCCTCCACCTGCCGGGTGCGGGTCAGCGACGCGGCCAATGCCGCCACCAGCGACACCAGCAATGCCCTTTTCACCATTGGGGCGGGGGGGATTTCGCCGGCGATCAGCCTCAACCGCGGGCGACTCAACTTCGCCAAGGTGGGGGCGGCCATTACCTCGGCGCAGACCCTGCGCCTGCGCAACACCGGCGGCGGCACCCTGAGTTGGACGGCCACGCCGAGCGCCAGCTGGATCGTGCTAGACAAAACCTCCGGCACGGGCAATGCCCGCATCCAGGTGTCGGTGAACGCCACCGGTTTGGGCAATGGCACCTACGACGGCACGATCTCGATTGGTGACCCCGCGGCGACCAATACGCCGCAAACCGTGCAAATCCAGCTGGTGGTCAAAAACGCCGGCCAGAATCCTTTCGGCACCTTCGAGACCCCTGCCGCGGGGGCTACTGGCGTCACCGGCAACATTGCCGTCACCGGCTGGGTGCTCGACGACGTCGAGGTCGCCTCGGTGAAGATCTACCGCAGCCCGCTGGCCGGGGAAGGCACGGCGCGGGTGTTCATCGGCGATGCGAATCTGGTCGAGGGGGCCAGGCCCGACGTCGAGGCCCTCTATGCCACCTACCCCTGGAGCTACCGCTCGGGCTGGGGCTACATGATGCTGACCAACTTCTTGCCGAATTCGGGCAACGGCACCTTCACCATTCATATCGTCGCCACCGACCGGGAGGGGCACAGCGTAACGCTCGGCAGCAAGACCATCACCTGCGACAACCTCCACGCCACGCTGCCCTTTGGCACCATCGACACCCCCGAGCAGGGGGGGATGACCTCGGGGAGTTCGTACGTGAACTTCGGCTGGGCGCTGACTCCGCAACCGGGAGAGGTGCCGAAAAACGGTTCGACCATCTGGGTGTGGGTCGACGGTGCCCCGGTGGGACACCCGACCTACGACCAGTACCGCCCTGACATCGCCACCCTGTTCCCGGGCTACGCCAACAGCGACGGGGCGGTAGGCTTCTTTTACCTGAATCCATCCACCCTCACCGAAGGGGCCCACACGATCGCCTGGAGCGTCGAGGACAGCCTCGGGCGGCTCGACGGGATCGGGTCGAGGTATTTTTCCGTTTCGCACGACGAATCTTCCAGCCATCTGGGTACTCCCCAAACTCGGGAAGATTTGTCGCTTGCGAAACCACCCCCGAAGGGGGCCGTGGAACATACATCCGGCGGTGCGCATTCGGGCACGGCACGCCGTGCCCCTACATTGGGTCTTGCGGGAGGCGGTGGGGCGGAAGGAATTGGGGCAGGTTTTGTAGGGGCGACGCGTGCGTCGCCCTCTGCCGAGATCTGCCAATCCATCCAAGACAATATTGCTGTCGACACGCCCATTCCCTTGTGCGTGCGCCGAGGGTTTGCCGGCGCTGAGGAGACGGTTTATCCCGACCGCGATGGCCTCGTCGTGATCACGGCCAAGGCGGGTGAACCGCTGGCGATTTGCCTTGATCCAGACCAAACCGATCTGGAGGGCGGACACGTAGGTCCGCCCCTACATCGGGTCCCATCAACGATCGGGTTTTCCGGAATTGAACGGGTGGGGGCTGATATCCGCCCGTTGCCGATCGGCGCCCGTCTCGATCCACAGACCGGGGTGTTCACCTGGCTGCCGGGGCCGGGGTTTGCCGGCGCCTTCACCCTGGAGTTTCTGGTGAATCGGGGCGGCTCTTCGCTCTCCCTTCATCGGGTTCGGGTGACGCTCAGGTAGGGGCGGTCTTTTCAGGGGCCCCCGGTCCCAGGCGAGCGCTTGAAACCGGGGGTGCCGGCCCCTTCTCTCTCCCCCGGCCCTTCAGTTTTTTGGTTCTCTCTCGTTTTGTGTGGGTAGTAGCAACGGGGTATCATTCTTCCTTGACCGTCTCAAGGAGGATCCCCAATGGACGAGAAGCAGCTGTTTGGCATGGCACTTGGCTTGATGGAGCCCTGGTACATCGACCGTGTTAAGTTTGACCCCGAGAAGAGGCGATTGGACCTGATTTTGGAGTTCAAGAAAGGGGCGAAGTTCCTTTGCCCTGAGTGCGGAAGTGGAGAGCTTTGCCCGGTCCACGACACCAAGGAACGGACGTGGCGTCACCTGGACTTTTTCCAGCATCAGGCCTACTTGACGGCCAAGGTGCCTCGGGTTACCTGCTCCGAGCATGGAGTTCACCAGGTGAATGTACCTTGGGCGCGGACCGGCAGTGGGTTCACCCTGTTGTTTGAAGCATTGGCGCTTTGCTTGTCTAAAGAGATGACGGTTACAGGAATCGCCAAGACGATGAGCTGCGGACAAGCTGCTCTTTGGCGGATGCTGACTCACTATGTGAATGAGACCGTTGCCCAGGAGG
>CAZTNO010000202.1:0-5660 GCA_964614865.1 uncultured Clostridia bacterium | reverse complement strand
GATCGCCTTTCAGCGCTCGACCTTCGAAGGGACCATCTACGACCTGGCCGGCGGCCCCCAGTGGCTGGTCCCCGACGGCAAGGGGGGGATGGTGCGCAGCCCGCTGGCCACCCCGTTTCCGGGGAGGGATTTGCGCCGCCTGCTCAACCTCACCCACCGCCGGCCGGTGGCCCGCCACCGGGGCCACTACGGCATGGTGCTGCAACTCCGCCATTGGCTGCCCGATGCCATCGGCGGGGTGTACTGGGTGTACCTCGACAACCCGATGATCTCGCCCTACGTGCCGATCTATGCCGGGAACACGACCACCGCCCCCTGCTACCAGGTGTACCATCCCGAAAAGTACAGCGATCTCTCGGCCCGCTGGACCATCGACGCTGTCGACAACCTGGCCGGCCTGCGCTACCAGGAGGCCATCGTCGACGTGCGAGCGGCCAGGGATCCGTTCGAGCAGGAGATGTTCGCCCGCCAACCCGAGATCGAGAAACAGGCGCTGGACCTCTTTCAGAAGAACCCCGCCAAGGCCAAGAGGTTCCTGACCGAATACTGCGTTGCCCAACAGAGCCGCGTGCCCGGCATCTTTGTCGCCTTGCGCGAAGCGCTGCTGACCAAGTACACCAACAACCGCGAGTAGCCCCCCCCCTTTGGTCGTTTTCCGGGGTCAGGACCGCTGGTTGAGGTTGGTACGCCAGAGCCACAGGGCCAGGATGACCAGCGCCGAAAAGAGGCGGAAAGGGGGCGCCAGGTTCAGGAAGTTGAAGGCCCCGTGGGCCAGGGCGGCCAAGGCGAGCCCCCGCAGCAGGGCGGGGATTCGCGGCGTTCGCTCCAGCAGGGCTTTTTCCACCGAATAGCCCCAGATCGAGCTGAACACCGAATGGGTCAGCGGCGAGGAGATGGCCCGGCCGACCAGTTCGAACCCCGACAGGGCCGCCACGTAGCCGATGTTCTCGTAGGAGGCAAAGCCGAGGGCCACCGCCGAAGCGAAGAAGACGCCGTCGCCGGGAAAGCCGAAGTCGCGGAAGCGGGTCATGAACAGGAACGGTAGCAGTTTGGCCGTCTCCTCGACCAGACCGGTCACCAGGACGCTGTAGAGCAGGAACGAGAACGGCCGCCCCATCAGTGAAAGGGGGTTGGCCGGCAACCCGGCTTTGGGTAACAGCTGGTAAACCTGGAGGCACCCCCAGGCGGCGACGAATCCCAGCAGGTAGGCAAACGCGGTCAAGGCCAGCGACTGCTGGTGACGCCTGCGGGTGTAGTACGAGTACCAGACCCAGAAGATGGCCGGGGCCAGGATCAGCAGCACGAATTGCCAGAAAGCCGTGGCGACCGGCATCACAACAAGCGAGACCTCTTCATTCGTTCACTCCCACCGAAAAACCGGAGTGAATTTTCGCCGTTGCGATTTTTTATTGCAAGTGATCACGGCCGCTCAACGCGATTTGCTTGACTTTCCAAGGGGACGTCGCCTACCATCAGCCTGTGGTGGGGGAAAGATGAAGGCACTGTACTTGATCCTTGCGGCCATCGTGCTGGCCTCCCCCCTGGGGGCAACCCCCCAGGACCCCGCTTTGCTGGAACAACAACTGGGCTCGGTGGCAGACCAGGAGAAGCTCCCGCTGCTCACGAGTCTTTGCCGGATCTACCTGCGACAGAATCCTGGCAAGGCCCTGGAGTACGGGGCCATGGCCGAAGCGATCCTGACCCGCCAGCCCGACGACAAGACCGGTCGGACGGTATTCGACCTGCTCGGTCAGGCCCACCTGGCGCTGGGAGACTACGAACTGGCCCTGGCATACGCCCAGCGGTGCCTTGCCCTGGCTGATAAAACCCGCGACCGCCGCGGGCTGGGCGTCGCGTTCAACCTGATCGCCATCATCCGCAACCAGCAGGGCGAATACGGCAGAGCCCGGGAGGCTGCCACCCGGGCCATGGAGCTCTTCCTCGAGACCGGTGAAAAGAGGGCGCTGGCCTCGGCCCAAAACAACATCGGCATCAGCCACGACATGCAGGGGAACTACGAAAAGGCCCTGGATTACTACCTGAAGTCCTTGAAACTCAAAGAGGAGATCGGCGACCAGGACATGATCGCCCGATCGCTCAACAACGTCGGTGTCATCCACCATCAGCTGGGCAACCCCAAGGAGGCCCTTCAGTACTACTCCCGTGCCTTGAAAATCAAACAGGAGATGGGCGACCGGGCAGGCATCGCCACCCAGTACATCAACCTCGGCAACCTCCATGAGGAGTCCAAAGAAATCCCGCAAGCCCAGGCCTACTACCGGAAGGCCCTGGCAATCTACCGGGAGCTGGAAAACCAGGCGGGGATCGCCTCGGCCACGTTCAACATCGGCTTGCTGGAAGTACGGTCGGGAAACCTGCGCGCGGCGCAAAACCATTTTCGACACTCGCTTGGCCTGCGGCAGAAAATGGGCGAAAAAGAGAGCGTCTCCCAAACCTTGATCGAACTGGGCAAGGTGGCTCACCGGTTGGGAAACCCCGAACAGGCCGTGCGGGTCTTAGGCCAAGGTTTGGCCATGGCGGAGGAGATCGGTGCCCTGGCCCATATCCAGAACGGCTCGCTGGCCCTCTCCGAGGCCTACGAAACGCTTCAGGATCACGAAAATGCGCTCAAGCACTACAAGAAATACAAGAGTGCCGCCGACACCCTGTTCAACAGCGAAAGCAGCAAAAGGATCTCCGGGCTTCAGACCAGGTTCGCCAGCGAAAAGCAGGAGCAGGAAATCCTGCTGCTGAAAAAGAACAACGAAATCCAGCAGCTGAGGCTTCATCGCCAGAGAATAATCCGCAACCTGATCATCGGGTTTTTTTTCCTGTTCTTTTCCGCCGTGTTGTTTCTGGTGTATCGATACCGGTACATCTTCACTTTCTGGAAAAAGAAGAATCACATCGGGCATTACCGGATCCTGGAACAGATCGGCAGCGGGGGGATGGGCACGATCTACCGGGCGGCCGACGTGCTCGACGCCACCCATGAAAAAACAGTCGCCATCAAGGTGCTGCGCGAAGAGTTCTTCGGCGACGAGACGCAGAAAAAACGCTTCAAGCAGGAAGCGTCCCTGATCGACCAGGTGATCCATCCAAACATCGTGCGCGTCATCGAACGCGGCGAGACCGAGGCTGGGCTCTACATCGCCATGGAGGCCCTGGAGGGTCCAACCCTGGCCCAGTTTCTGCGGGAAGGGCCCAAACCGCCCCTCCCGGTGGCCCAAAGGATCCTGTCCCAGATCGCCGACGCCTTGAAGAGCATTCACAGGGCAGGCATCGTCCATCGCGACCTGAAGCCGGAAAACATCAAGCTGGTCGAGCAGGACGGCGACCCCCACTTCGTCAAGTTGCTCGACTTCGGGCTGGCCATGACCCAGCACAACCACCGCCTGACCGAAGCGGGGATCGTGATGGGGACGATATTTTACCTGTCGCCCGAACAGGTGGCCGGGGAAACCATCACCACCGCCAGCGATGTCCACGGCCTGGGGGTGATCTGCTACGAGATGCTGACCGGGGTTATGCCGTTTGCCGGCGAGACCACCGTGGAGGTCATGAAAGGGATCGTCGCCGACTCTCCGCTCGACATCGGCGCGCTCCGGCCCGATCTCCCCCCCCGGCTGGCCGCCCTGATCATGCGCATGCTTGGCAAAAAACCCGAGCAACGGCCTTCTTCCGAAGAGGTTTTCGACACCCTGAGGGCCCTCCTCAGCGGTTATTCGAAAACTTGAAGGTTTTTTTTAGCGGACGCCCTCAGTATCCCGGTTGCGGGCCAAGGTGCCGGAAATCATCACGCGGCCGAAGCTTTCCGCGTTTGCGACAATGGTGGCATTCAGGGCGGGTTGGGTCTGGATCAGCTGGAAAGTGATGGCCATGATCCGCTGAACCTCGGGGGAATACCTGCCCAGCATATCCCATCCGTGCCAAATGATGCCGTTGCCACCGGGAGCAGTCACTTCACGGAAGGGAAGGTTGGAGCCGTTGATGTAGTTGGCGAAGAGGGGGCTACTGTCGCTCCCGTTCCAGATGACGTCGATGAACGTGCGGGCCAGCATGTCCAGATCGGCAGCGGTGAAGACAATTCCGGTTTCGACCATGCTCATCATCATCTGGGCGATGCGATTGGCGTGCGATGTGTCCAGGCATCCGGCCTGGTTGGCGGGAAATTCCCAGTCGTACTTGCCCTCGTCCCACATCCAGTGACCGCCAGTGGCCACCAGGTGGTTGGTCTTGAATTGCCTGGCGATCCGCGTGGCGGCGTCCAGGTAGATGGGGTCCCGGGTGGCCTGGACCATGTAGGTTGCCACGATTCCGAGGTTCATGCAGTGCTGGACGAAGTAGTCATAAGAGGGACTACCCCAGCCCCCCAGTTCCGTGGACAGCCAGGGGATCACCCCCGCGGGCCAAGGACAAGTCGAGCTGGCGTAGACTCCGTTGGTCTTGTCGAACCAGTATTTGAAAACGGACTGGTCGACGAACGTGACGATGCGGGTGAACTGGGCGGGGTAGCGCGCCTTGAACACCGGGTTCTGCTCGATGATGGCCGCGGTTCTGGCCAGGACGATCGTGCTCGCAAATTGGTTGTTCTGCTGAGGGTGGCCACTGGCTTCCAAGGGCCCCCATTGCTTATAGGTGATGCCGTTTCGCACGAGGGACTGGGCTTTTTCGATCATCTGGATGATGTAGCCCACCAGTTCGTCCATCAAGACGGTATCCCCGCTCACTTCTGCCGCCGCGGCAAGCCCTTGCAGGTAGTACCCAACCCCGACATAGGTGCCGCTATCCCCCTTGGCCACATCCCGCACGATGGCGTCCCGGTAGGTGGCCAGATAGGTTTTGAAATCGGCCAGGTAATTGCGCGGGGCGAACGGCAAGCAGATGACCTTGCGGGTCGAGCTAACAGAACCCGAAATATTGGACACGGTGCAGCGCAGGGTCGCATAGGGATCGCTGCCGGCCTGGAATTGCACCTCCGCTCCATCTGCGGGAGTGAGCAGCACGCCACCGGTGATCTCCCACAGGACTCGCAAACCAGCAGCCGGCGAGATGGAGGCGGTGTGCGGACCGGTATTCCGCTGGACCTCGACGGGAGCCGCGATTGCCGGTGAGGACGTTGGGGGGGGGACGAAGGTGAGCCGCACCTTGAACCCGGTGCCGCTGACCTGGGTGCCGCTTGCAAGCCGCCCGCCAATCCAGGAGTACTCGCCGCTGGCTACCGGCACCGACGGGGCGATGACGCCGGCCAGCGAGCCGTTTTGCAAAAGCTCGATCACGACGTTGCCCGTGACGTTGCGACTGGTCCAGGTGATGCGGATGCTCTGCCCGCCTATCACGACCTCGCCTCCGTTGGGCGATACGAGGGTGAGTGCCGGTTCGGTCTGGGCCAGGCCAACCACCGCGCTGAAAAGAAAGCACAACAGGCCGGTAAGCGCAAGCCGTGGCCGCAGGGCCTGGAACCGCTTCTGGTCGGGTTTTCCGCCGGCAGTATCGACCTGGACCTCGCCCCGAGAGATTACGTGATCACACCCTGCCCTGAACCATTTTCGTAGAAATCGTGACATTTATGCATTATAACCCAATCATTTGGCAGGAACCATAGGGAACCCGCCGACTGACCGGTGGTCAAAGTGAGTTTCGATACATCCGTCACGCAA
>CAZTNO010000201.1:0-5716 GCA_964614865.1 uncultured Clostridia bacterium | reverse complement strand
TATGCACAACACAACAGCTCTGATTATCAAGTGAAAGAAAAAAGCGGCCGTTTTTTTGCCGGCCCCGGGTTTTTCTTTTTGTTTCATTTAATCGATAAATCCGGCTATATCGTTTTCTTTCATAGGCGGCACCAAGTACGGTTTAATAAAAATGGATTTAATTGAAGTTACCAGTACAATCGTGCCATGAGCAAAGAATGAATGGTGCTCGACGCCAAGGTTTTCTGTCTGCGTTTTTTCCATCTCGTTTCCCATTCAGCCGACCTATTTACTGACGACGTAGAGGATTGATCGCTTACTGATGCCATGGCGCAGAAACGACTCTTCTCCGAAATCTCTGGCCGAGTATTCCCGCAATACAAACCCGCTGTCTTCAAGCTTGTTCACAAAATCTCCCTTGGCGTATAAACGAAGGTGGTCGTTCTGGCCGAAGTGCTTCCATCTACCCTCTTCGGTCGTGATGTCCGGATTCTCGTAGGTCTCCTGCAGGTTCATGGCGATCGGAACCATGATCACGCCCATACCTCCTGGCTTGAGGATTCGGAATAGCTCCCTCGCTGCCTGCCAGTCGTCGACCACGTGCTCCAGCACATGAGAGCATAGGAACAGGTCTATCGAAGAGGTCTCGTAGATGTCCATGTGCATGATATCCAGTTTGTCGTCCACTCCGTCCGCCAGTAGGTCAGCTGTTCGGTATTCAAGCATCGGTTGTCGCTTGAAGAAAGCCATCAACTCAGAGGATGGAGCAAAATCTATGAACCGGAACACCTCGTCCACCGGAAGGGAATGAAAGAGTTGCTCAAAGAAAAGCGCGTAGAGTCTGTTCCGGTCAGATGATCGGCAGAGGGGACAGAAGTATCGAATCGGATCGAAAGTCTCTCCTTGGAAAATCGAAAAAATGTAGCCGTACTCGTTCATCTTGGCCAAGAAGTCCCAACCGATCGGCTGGAACTCATCGACTCTGTTCCGACAAACCGGACAGAAGAACTTTCCAGTCTCTTGCACGGAATTGGCTTTAGGGTCAATCTCGATAAAATTCATGATTCTCCTGCATTTTTCTCAATAATCACCTAATGATCGCGTATTCATAAATAGTCCCGATCTTCTCTCTGGATATCCCCATAAAGTAGGCATACTTCCCGACGATCCCCATGAAATAGAAAAGGGAGCGGCTAGCCTCTTCGCGAACCAGTTCTGCTAAGTCGGACTGGAATATCACTTCCAGGTTCTGGCCGGCCTTGATGATCCGTTTCCCTTCAGAAACGAAGGTATGGCCCTGTGAGTCGTGTTCGACGAACACCAACGCCTGGATGATGGGTATGAACGGATCTGCCTTTCTGCCTTCCTGTGGAGAAATGACTCCGCTACTGGAATCAAACTTCGACATCCCTGCGGAAAGGCCCGCGAACCTCTCTTTCTCTTTTGGGTTCAGACCGATATACCACTTCGGGTGGATCCGAATCAGAGTAAATATACCGGATTCGCTTCTACAAAAGGTATAGGGAAGCCAGAACTTATCGGCCAAGTCGATACGACGGGTCAATGAACCACTCGAATCGTACTCCGTCAGGCAGTGATTGTAAGGCTCCGCGACGAAAATTGAATCCCCGTATACCTTGATGGTGGATGCTACAGTGGCACCATCGCTTCCGGGATTCAAAGTGAAGAACCTCTTGGCGCCGACATCCAGGCATTCCAAGCGCGGATCGAGTCCACTGTTGAACACCAACCGGTCCTGGGAGGCAAGATACCCCAAATAATGCGGCTTGATCGGCATGATCAATCGATCGATTTCCCGCCCGTCCGCCAGGTTTCCTATTATCAGGTAAGGACGATTGCCTTCCATTTCAACCACAAAGTACTTTACGTCACTCACAATAGCAATTGCCCAGGGGTTAATAAAATTCCCGAAGGAACGAGTACGTGCAAAGAACCGGTTCGCTTCGATTTCTTCCAGTTTTATTATTAGATTTGAAGTGATTTTTTCGTCGCTCTTGGGGAGCGAATCAATCAGCATTTTCAGCGATTCATCCTGAGGACGATACTTGAGCATGATTCCGATCAGCGACAGAGCCCCCTCGTAATTATGTAACCGGATGAAATCTTGTACCCGGAGCTGGCATTTCTGCCATACCGAGCGCTGAGTGGAGTGGGCGCCAAGCAACTTGTCCAAGTCCGAAAAGGCTAGAGTCCATTTCTCTGACGACTGCGAGGCAGTCGCAGCCAGTGAAAGGAAGGCGTCAAGCTCGGTATGAATCTCTATGGGAGGTTTCCCAACCAACAGATTAAGCAAGACCCCATTTTCTCCAGGATCAAGCAAGGATGCATCCAGACACTCGAACAACTCTAGATGCTGGAGAATTTCCGGGAAACAATCCTTGGCGATCAATGCTTTGATGAAATAAGGGCGACAACGTAGGAAGTCATGGCAAGAAAAACAGATCTTAGCAGCGAGAAGGTTCTCCCTCGACGATTTCGGTTCGAACTGGGAAAGTAAAATGGGCAATCGTGGGTAATGACAATCGACCGAACTGAGATGGGTCAACAGTGCCAACTTAGCTGCGTGGTTTTCTGGGAAGAGTGTGATCTCTCGCTCGAAGCACTCGATGGCAGATGTCGATCGTCGAACGGCTAAGTACGCTTGAGCGATTCCTAGCCAGAATCCCTTGTCAGGCTTTCCCCTTGTGGTGACCTCCATAAGTAGGTTATCGATTTCTCCCTGCTGCATCACGCCTAAGCGGACCAATTCCGGCACCAATTCCGCTCGGGTGGGATATAGCTCCAACTCCCGTTTCAGGTGGGCGGCGGCCTCGGTGGTTTTGCCCTGCTTGGCGAGCAAGCGGCTCCAATAGAGATGGACGTTCTCCCGATCCTGATTGGCCAGGTGGTTGAGTTGCCTTTCCACCGATTCGAACTTGCCCCGCTCGATCCAGTGGCCCAGCCGTTCGAAGATCAGCCAGTCCCGGTCGGGGAAGCGGGCCAATTCCTCCTCGATCAGGCGGTCGTACACTTCCTGGTCGAGCCCCAGGTGGAGGGCCAAACGGGCCAAGGTCGAAAAATACCCGTCCAGCGTGAGAACCAGGTTGCGGTCGAAAGGGAGCGTTTCGATGGGGCCGCCCGGAACGGCTCGCAGCGACTCGGCGGCCAGCCACCAGGTCACGAACGGCTTTTCTGCTGCCGGCAGGTCGTACGCTGCCAGTACCCGGGCAAGCTCCTGTCTGCTGGTTTCGCACTCCCGCCGCCAACGGTCGGGCAATTCCCCCCAGCCCGCCCCTGCCAACTCTTCCAGGATCGCAGCCGCACGGCGCCAGGCCGCCAGGTTATCTTGAAACCGGACAATCGCCCCTTTCAGGGCATGAGCCGCCACTTCGCGCTCCACCTGGGCCGTCTCCGGGTCGGGGTGACCCACCAAATCGCGGACGATGGTCACCACCTGGCTGACGACCACCCTGATCTCGCTTTCCAGCCGGGCGTGCTCTGCCTGGCATTCGGCACCGGCTTTTTTTGCGATGGTTGCGGCAGCCTTGGCCACCAGCGCATCGCCGCTCGCCTGCCGGTAAGCGAGTAGCACTTCGCCGCCGCACGCCAGGGCCAACTCCCCTGCCCGGGTGGTCTCCCCTTCCTCCAGCAGCCGGCTCAGGTTGGCCAGCTCCAGGCCGGGCCGGGCGAGCCATTCGGCCAGCGGGGGAAAAGAAAGCGGAGGCCGCTGCCGCAAGCCCCCCTGCTCGTCGAGGGCCAGGAGAGAGCCATCGGGGGCCAAAACCGGAGTGCCCGGGTCGATTGCCGGAACTGCAGGGGGCCACTCCCCCACCAGGCCGTATTTTTTGGCCACCAGGAATTCGCGACCATCGGGGGCGGTCACGGCCAGGAAGTCGGCGGACTTCCCGGTGAACCGGCGGGGAGAATCGGGCAACGGGATGGTTCCCATCGGTTCGAATTCGCGGTTCAGGGAGACCAGCCGCTGGTTGCCGGTATCAGATACCCAGATTGTTTCGTTATCGAGCAGCAGGTCTTCGGGAAATTCGAAGCCGACCCGGGAAGGATCCGCAGCGGCGCCCTGGCCACTCAGACGCCGCCCCACCGTGCCCGTTTCCCGGCCCTCGCCGTCCCAGATTCTCAGCAGCCCCAGGCCGCGGTCGAGCAGGAGTAACCTGTCGTCGGCAAGAACCAGGGCGCGGACAATGCGGGCAAACGGAGGGAGCGGTACCGTGCGCAGCGGAATCGGGGCCGCACCGGCGGGATCGAGCTGGAATAGACTGGCCCGACCAGCCAAACCGTCCCAGAGCCAACATCCGGCGGGGGTGCCCAGCAGGGCGTCAACCCGGCGCAAGCCCTGGAGCCGCCAATCCCCAAGGACCTCTCCAGTAGCGCTCATCCGCAGCAGGCGCCCGGCTTCCGCCGAAGCCGCAAACCAATCCCCCCCGGCCGGCTGGACGGTTTCACCATAAAAAGAGGGCGGATTCGCAACGGGAAGCCATCCGGACCTTGGAAACGCCGGTTCGAGCGAAAGGATGCAGGGTCGGTCCAAGCTACCGCCGGTAGACCCGCCCCCTCCCCCAAGGGTGCTGTTGCTGGCCATCAGGGACATTATTCGGAAAAAACGGGAAAAAATCAAGTCGCCAGGCGCTTATTCGGATTGCCCGCCAAGAGTGGATCCGAGGCCTCCCCCTGACCACTCGGTTCCGAAATTCGAATTCAACAACAACTCCCAAACCGTCACCAGATGGAGTTCACCCTTTCCCAAGGGAGTCCTCCCCTTGCCCGATTTATTCACCATCAAGCCATAAGGAGGCTGATACTTCTCGCAGAAATTGCAAAAAGCACGCGTTGCCGAGGTCTTTTCCATATCTTTATACTTTACCTCGACCGGGATCACGGTCCTTCCCATCTCCAGTACAAAGTCGATCTCGGCCCCGGCTCGGGTCCGCCAGTAGTGGATACTCGAATTATTTCCTCGCAAATTCTCCCGAAGGATAAGATACACCAGATTCTGAAAAGCGAATCCCAAATCTTCCGGCCTCATGAGATTGCCGAAGATCCCGAGGGCGTGGTTGCGCAACCCCAAATCGGCGAAGTAAACGACGGGGGCCTTGGTGATCTCGCTGCGGGTATTGCCAAAGAATGGGGTGACCCGACGAAGGATGTAGGTTTCCTCGGCAATCCAAATGTAGTTTTTCACGGTAGGTAAAGACAAGCCGAGCGTTCCGGAGAGTTCCGAATAGTTGACGATTTTTCCCGCCTGGTCGGCCAATGATTTGATCATCAGTCCATAGGATTCGATCTTTTCCACCCGGAGAAGCGCGCCAATGTCTTGTGCGATATACCCCTGATAAATCTCGTCTATGGATCGCAACTTGTCCTGCTTTTTTTTCTCCAGCACGACCCTGGGATATCCTCCGTAGTTCAAGTACTCCAATAGCAAGGTTGCGGCAATCTCCTGTTCGATGGCCAAAAAATCGGCGAGTCGGTCCTGGTATCGATAATCGGTGCGAAAGTTGACGAATTCGCCTAACGAAAGGGGGTAGATCTCGACGACCCGTTTTCGCCCTACCATGGATTCCTTGATTTTGGCTTTCAAGTCGACGCTTCCCGACCCAGAAACGACGAATTTGTAAGGCAATTTCAAGTCATGAATTCCTTTCAAGAATCGTCCGGCATCCTGGAGTCGCTGGACCTCATCAATAAAGACGTAGCCCCGCCCCTTGCCGATCTCCAA
>CAZTNO010000200.1:3555-5757 GCA_964614865.1 uncultured Clostridia bacterium | reverse complement strand
AAATAGGCGCGGGCGGGCTCGAACCGCCGACCTCTACCGTGTCAAGGTAGCGCTCTAACCAAACTGGGCTACGCGCCTGTATCCACACATCCAACCGGAGTCTACTTGACCCGGTCTTTGAGTTCCTTGCCGGCCACGAACTTGGGAACCCGCTTCTTGGGGATCTTGATCTTCTGCCCGGTCTTGGGGTTGCGCCCTTCCTTGGCTTTTTTGGTGATCGACTTGAAAGTGCCGAAGCCGACCAGGGTGACCTTGCCCTCGGTCTTCTTGAGGGTGGCGCCGACGATCTCCACGAAACTGCTGATCACTTTCAGCGCGGTCCCCTTGGAGACGGTGGAGTCTTTGGTCATATGGGCGGCGAGCTCGTTCTTGTTCATGCTTCTATCCTCCTCGAGAAGTGGTGAAAGACAGCACTCTACCCGAAACAGGGCCGAAAGTCAATATCCGGGGGCGCCCCCCTTTTTTTTCGACCGCCCCGCCTCCCCTCGCCGGCGGGGGTGCACCCTGCCCCCGCTGCCCGGTTTGCTTTTTGCCGGAAAGTGGTCTATAATTGCCCGTTCCGGACTAGATCACCATAAGGACACTCAATGGCCGAAGAATTGTTGCGTAGCATCAGGCAGCTCAGCCGCGAACGGGGTATCGATCCCGAGATCTTTTTTTCCGCGATCAAGGAGGCCCTCCTCACCGTCGCCAAGAAGTACTTCGACGCCGGGGCCGACGTTCAGGTCGAGATGGACGAAGAGCGGGGCGAAATCTCGGTGTACATCACCAAGATGGTCGTCAAGGAGGTCACCGACCCGATCGCCGAGATCGATTGGAAGGAGGCCCTCAAGTTCGATTCCAAGGCCAAGGAAGGGGATGAGATCAAGATCTGCATGCCGGGCGAAACGCTGGGCCGGATCGCCGCCCAGTCGGCCAAGCAGCTCATCATGCACAAGCTCCTCAAAGCCGAGCAGCAGAACATCTACGACCTCTACTTCCCGCTGACCGGCACCCTGGTCACCGGCGAGGTGCGGCGCATCGAGAACGGCAACGTGATCATCGGCATGGACACCGGCGAAGCGGTCCTGCCGCCCAAAGAGGTCTCGCCCAAAGACGTATTCAAGCGCGGCGAGATCATCCACTTCCTGATCAAGCGGGTCTTCCCCGAGGGCAAGGGGCCGTTGATCCTGGCCACCCGCTACATGAACGACTTCGTGGTCGAGCTGATCAAGAAGGAAGTGCCCGAGGTGGCCGACGGGATCGTGCGCATCGTGGCCATTTCCCGCGAGCCCGGCATCAAGACCAAGATCGCCGTGGTTTCCACCGACAAGTCGGTCGATCCGGTGGGGGCCATCGTCGGCATGAACGGCAACCGGGTGCTGGCCATCACCAAGGAACTCCGCGGCGAGCGGATCGACGTGATCGCCTGGAGCAACGTTCCCGAACGGTTCATCGCCTCGGCGCTGACCCCGGGCGAGATCGTCAAGGTGCAGGTGATCGACACCGAACGCTGGATTGCCGAGGTCACCGTCAAGGATGATTCCCTGTCGGCAGCCATCGGCAAGAAGGGTAGCAACATCAAGCTGGCGTCCAAGCTGACGGGGTGGGATATTCAGCTCACCAACCGCCGCACCGAACGGCCGCTGGAAATTCAAACGAAAAAGTAAAGGAACAGGGAGGCGCGATGTCCGCCATCAAACTGCATGAAGCGACCAAGGACTTTAAGATACCGAACAAGTTCGCCATGTTCTTTCTGGAACAGAACGGCATGCCGGTGCGGAGTCCATCCTCGACGGTCAACTCCGACCAACTCGAGTTGCTGCGGGAGTACCACGACAACCCGGCCAAGTTTTCCGCCCGGCTGGAAGCGTTCGAACAGGCCGAAGCCGACCGCAAGGCGGCCGCCAAGGAACGGGATGCCGCCAAGAAGCGCGGCGAGGTCCTCCCCCCGGAGCCTGAGCCGATCCCCGAGCCGGCGCCCGAGCCTCCGCCCCCGCCGCCGGTCGAGAAGAAGCCGGTGGTGGTCGCCGCTCCGCCCCCTCCGCCGGTCGAGCCCCTGCCGCGGCCAGCCGAGCCGGCGCCGGTGCGCGAGCCCCAGCCGTTGCGCCCCCCGGGGGGGGGGGGGGGGGGGGGGGGGGGCCCGGCGGGGGGGGGGGGGCGGGGGGCGGGGGGGGGGGGGGGGCGGGGGGGGGGGGGGGGGGGGGGGGGGGGGGGGGGGGG
>CAZTNO010000200.1:0-3545 GCA_964614865.1 uncultured Clostridia bacterium | reverse complement strand
TGCCGCGGCCAGCCGAGCCGGCGCCGGTGCGCGAGCCCCAGCCGTTGCCCCCCCCGGTCGTTCCGGTGAAGGTTGCGCCTCCCCCTCCGGTCCAGCCGCCCCGCCCCGCCCCCCCCCCTGCCCGGCCGGCGCCCAGACCTGCCGCCCCTGCCGCCCCTCCCGCCCCTCCGCCTCCTGCCCCCCGCCGGCCCGCCTACACCGATCACCGGCAGACCCCGGGAGCCGGACGCCGCGGCTACAACCGCGGCAACCGTGTGGAGACCCACCGCCCCCGTTCCAAAGGGCACCCGATCCCGGTGAAACCCGAGATTCCGCAGGACCTGCCCAAGGCCATCGAGATCCCCGACTACGTTACCCTGCTCGAGGTGGCCGAAAAGCTCAACGTCAAGTTGCGGATCATCGAGGAGAAGGTGGCCGAGCTCAAGTTGGGGGTGACCGCCGGCCAGTGTCTGGCCGCCGACGACGTCCAGAAGATCTGCGATGCCTACAATGTCGCCCTGACCGTGATCCCCTACGAAGATTCGGTGTTCGCCCAGTCGATCGCCTCCAGCAAGAAAGGCCTGGTCAAGCGGGCCCCGGTGGTGACCGTGATGGGCCACGTCGACCACGGCAAGACCACCCTGATCGATGCCCTGCGCAAGACCCGGGTGGCCGAAAAGGAAGCCGGCGGCATCACCCAGAAGATCGGCGCCTACACCATCCTGCATAAAGGAGAGCCCTTCGTCTTCATCGACACTCCGGGCCACGAGGCCTTCACCAACCTGCGCGCCCGCGGGGCCCAGGTCACCGACATCGTGGTGCTGGTGGTGGCGGCCAACGATGGAGTGCAACCGCAGACCGTGGAAGCCATCCAGCACGCACGGCTGGCCGAAGTGCCGATGATCATCGCCATCAACAAGGTCGACCTGGCCGGTGCCGACAGCGCCCGCGTGAAGCAGGAGCTGTCCAAGCACCAGGTGCTGGTCGAGGAGTGGGGCGGCGATGTCGTGGCCGTGGAGATCTCGGCCAAGTTCAACAAGAACCTCGACCAGTTGCTCGAGATGATCCACCTGGTCGCCGAAATGCAGGAGCTCAAGGCCTACCCCGACATCCCGGCCCGCGGCACGGTGATCGAGTCACGCCTCGACCCGCAGCTCGGCCCCCTGGCCACCGTGCTCATCCAGCACGGCTCCCTGACCCGCGGCGACATTTTCATGTGCGGCTCGACCTCCGGCCGCATCAAAACGCTGTTCGGCGATGCCGGCGAAGTGTTGCAGTCGGCCACCGTCCCCCAGCCGGTGGAGATCATGGGCTTCGACGACGTCCCCGAGGCGGGCGACCGCCTGCAGATCGTCGACGACATCGAGCGCGCCCGCCGGGTGATCGACAGCCGCCGGCAGTGCCTGCGCAGCAACCGCAGCCGCGACCAGCAGCAGGAAAAGAAGATCAGCCTGCAGAACCTCTATCAGCTGATGGAGGGCAACAAGACCCAATCCTTCAAGGTGCTGCTCAAGGCCGACAATTTCGGCTCCAGTGAAGTCCTGACCGCCCTGTTGCAGAAGAAGAGCAGCGAGCGGCTGAAGATCGAGATCATCCAGTCCAGCATCGGCAACCTCACCGAAGGCGACATCCTGCTGGCCTCGACCGCCGGGGCGGTGATTTTTGCCTTCAACGTCAAGGCGCCGCAGAAGATCCTGGCCCTGGCCAAACGCGAGCAAATCGAGATCAAACTCTACAGCGTGATCTACCACCTGATCGAGGAGGTCGACCTGGCCATCGCCGGCAAGATCGAACCGGTGTACGGCGAGACCCGCATCGGTATGGTCGAGGTGCTCCAGGTGTTCAAGATCTCCAAGGTCGGCAACATCGCCGGCTGTATCGTGCGCGAGGGCAAGGTCACCAACAAGTCGTTGATCAAGGTGATGCGCGGCAGCGACCTGGTCTTCGAAGGCAACATCCAGCAGTTGAAGAGGGTCAAGGACGAAGTTGCCGAGGTTCGCGCCGGCACCGAGTGCGGCATCCGCATCAAGAACTTCAACGACGTGGAGGCCGGCGACTCGCTCGAGATCTACGAGCGGACCCTGATCGGATGACGGTGGGAGAGGTGATGCTCGACCGTCTTTTCCGGCAGAGCGACGATTTTGCCAGCACGGCCCCCGGGTTGCTGCTGGCGAACACCTCGATCGAGTACTGCTGACATGTCGATCCGCACCGACAAGGTGGCCAGCGCCATCCGCCACGCCCTGGCTGAAGTCCTCCTCACCGGCTCGCGCGACCCATCGTTCGCCTTCTGCACGATCACCGGCGTCCAGGTCACCGCCGACCTGCGCAGCGCCACGGTCACCGTCTCCACCCTGGCCAAGGCGCCGGAGCAGATCCTCAAGGATTTGCAGGACGCGGCCGGCTTTTTCCGCACCCGGCTGGGCCAGACCATGTATCTGAAGCACGTCCCCGAGATTCACTTCGTCCTCGACCAGAGTTCCGAGCTCAACCTGAAGATATCGCGGATCATGAAGGGGCACCATGAAACACCGGATCGCTGAGAAACTCCTCTCCTGCCAGCGCATCGCCATCAGTTCCCACCTCCGCCCCGATGCCGACTCGATCGGCTCCGGTCTGGCCCTGGCCTTGATGTTGAAGGGGCTCGGCAAAGATGTCCACTACCGCAACACCGACCCCGCCCCCCATCCGCTCCACCTCCTGCCGAGCTACCACCTGATCGAATACCGCCAGGTCGCCCCCGATCCCTTCGACGCCGTGGTGCTGGTCGAGGGGGGGACCGAGGAGCGCACCGGGCAGAAAGACCTCCCCTCCTACTTCACCATCAACATCGACCACCACGCCACCAGCACCCACGACTCCAAACTCAACTGGGTGGAACCCGGGGCAGCGGCGGTCGGCGAGCTCATCTACGAACTGGCCGGCGAGCTCGGGGTGGAACTCGACCACGACATCGCCTTCAACCTCTACGCCGCCATCGCCTCCGATACCGGATCGTTCCGCTACTCGAACACCTCCCACCACTCGCTGGCCATCGCCGCCGAACTGGCGCGCAAGGGGGGGTTTGCCCCCAGCGACGTCGGCAACCTGCTGTTCAACTCGAACCCCCCCGAAAAGATCCGCATGCTGACCCGCGTGCTCTCCACCCTCGACCTCGCCCTCGACGGCCGGGTGGCCATGATCGAGTTCCACCGCGATTTCCTGACCGGGATGAAGCTGCGCGAGATCGAGACCGAAGACATCTTGGCCGTGGCCCGCTCGATCGTCGGGGTGCAGTGCCTCCTCTTCTTCAAGGAGATCGAGGACCGGCTGTTCCGCGTTTCGGTCCGATCGCGAGACCGGGTGTCGGCCCAGGAGATCGCCCAGGCCTTCGCCGGCGGCGGCCACCAGCACGCGGCCGGCTTCTTCTACGAGGGCACCCTGGAGGGCGGCAAGGAGGAGATCCTGGCCGTCGTCCGCCGGCAGCTGCCATGATCCACGGCCTTCTCGCCTGCGACAAGGAGCGGGGCATGTCGTCGTTCGCCGTGGTCGATAAAGCCCGGCGCCTGCTGCACGTCAAGAAGGCG
>CAZTNO010000199.1:0-5787 GCA_964614865.1 uncultured Clostridia bacterium | reverse complement strand
CAGGGCGAGCGGGGCCACTGCGAGTGTTCCGGCCAGGGCCAGCAGCCGCAACGGCCAGGCCGCCAGGCCGCGGACCACCACCGCCCACCGGGGGATCCGCCGCAGTTCCGAGAGCAGATTGCAGCAAATCAGGGTGGGGGCCCCGCAAGCCAGGGCGGTCCAGAACACGTTGAGAAAACCGCTGCCGCCAAGGTTGGCCACCGGCACCACCACGATGTCGTACCCCCCCTTGCGAATTCTTGCCGGGAGGCGAAACGGGGAGAAGGGGGCCGCCGAACGCAGCGAAACGACTTCGGCCAGGCCCGGGATCTTGCGGCACTCGGCGATGGCATGGGGATGGGTCAACAAATCGACTTCGGCTCCGGGAAAGGCGTCCAGGATCACCGGCAGGTTGCGGTCGAGCTGCTGCAGACTGACCGAGCGCAAGACCAGCACCTTTTGCGGCGTCATCGGAACAGGATAAAGGCCAATTGCGGCGAGATGCGCAATCTTTTGGCCAGCTTGCGGGAAATCGGGCGGCGTTTCCGCCAGGCCCGGGATCCATCGAAAAACGCACTCCAGGTGGCTTCCAGGTAGACCGTGGTGCGCTGCTCCAGGGTGTGAAACAGGGTCAGGAAGAGGAGGCGCAGGGTGTCGCAGGCCATGCGCGGCAGGGGCAGGTGTTTCCATATCACCCAGTACAGGTTGCGGGTGTAGTAGAAGGGGCCGCGCCGGTTTTGCCGATGGGTTGGCGAGTACTTGTGGAACGAGACCAGGGCGGGGGAGTGCAGGATCCGGTACCCGGCTTCCAGGATGCGGATGGCCAGGTCCTGTTCGTTCCAATAAAGGAAGAACTCTTCGGCGTAGCCCCCCACCTCTTCGAGCACCCGGCGGCGGATAGCAACGCCCGCCCCGTTGAACCCCATCTGGTAGGTGGCCGGAGACTCTTCCACCGGGGGCGCCTTTTCCTGGTTTTCGCGATAACTGTGGAAACTGCGCACGTCGAAAGCGACCACCCCCACCTCGGGTTTGCGGCGGAACGCCCCTACCATGCCAGCGATCGATCCCGGCGCGGGGCAGGAGTCGTCGTCGAGGATCAGCACGAATTCGCCCCGGCAAGCGGCAAAGCCCCGGTTGTACCCGGCGACACCGATGTTTTCGGGAAGGGCGATCCAGCGCACCTGGGGAAAATCGGCGGCCACCTTTTCCCCGCTGCCATCGCTGGAGGCGTTGTCGACCACGATCACCTCCACCTCGAAGGGGGGGCGCTGGGCCAGGATCCGCTCCAGCCCGTCGCAGAGATCGGCCTTGCGGTTGTAGCTGAGGATCACCACCGATACCAGCGGTCCCGTGGACATGGGGGCATTGTAACGCATTCCTGAAAAATAGGCCAAAAACCTCTCCGCCGGAGGGGAGGGGGGACCTGCAACATGCGCCCTTGTGATAGAATCGGGTCATGGTCTCCGATAAAAAAACCCGCTGCCCTTGGTGCGGAAACGATCCGCTGTACGTTACCTACCACGACCACGAGTGGGGGGTGCCGCTGACCGACGATCAGAAGCTGTTCGAGTTCCTGGTGCTGGAGGGGGCCCAGGCCGGCCTCAGCTGGCTCACCGTGCTGCGCAAGCGAGAAAACTTTCGCCGGGCGTTCGCCGGGTTCGATCCAGATCAGGTGGCCCGCTTCGGCGACCTGGAAATCGCCGCCCTGCTCGCCGACGCCGGCATCATCCGCAACCGGCTGAAGGTGACTTCGGCCATCCACAATGCCCGGCGCTTTCTCGAAGTGAGAGAAGAGTTCGGCACCTTCGCCACCTATATCTGGGGCTTCGTCGACTCTCGCCCCCTGGTGAACCGCTGGACCGACCCCACGGATCTCCCCGCCCGCACCCCCCTGTCCGACCGGATCAGCGCCGATTTGCGCCGTCGCGGCTTCACCTTCGTCGGGTCGACCATCGTCTATGCCCACATGCAGGCCACCGGCATGGTCAACGACCACCTGACTGGCTGCTTCCGTCATCGGGAGCTCGAGCAAGGCCTTTTCCCCCCTCCCGGTTTGCCTCGCCCCGATGGCAACGACCGGGAGGGAGTGCTATAATCGTTGCCAACAGGGGAAGCCATGAAACCGTTGTTGATTGCCTGTATCGTCTGGATCCTCGTCACCGCCACCGTCGTCCCCCTTCGGGGAGCGGGGCCGATCGATGACTTCAACCGCGGCATCGCCTACTTGCTGCTCGGCGATGCTGAGCAGGCCAAAAAAAACCTCCTCTCCTACTTTGCTGCCAATCCCCAGGCGACCTTGACCCAGGGGTTCACCCTGCTCATCGCCGGCGACCGCTGGGAGGCCGCCAAGCGGTTCAAAGATTACCTGGACACCGATCACCGCTCCCCCGTGGCCCTCACCGGGATCAGCCTGGCCCTCTCCGGCCAGGGCAACGCCAGCTCTGGCGAGTACCTCGAGCGGGCTTTGCGCATGAACGCCTCCTTTGCTCCCGCCCAGCTCTGTCTGGGGATGGAGTGGGCCAAAAAGAGGAATTTTCCCGCCGCCGAAGTCTGTTTCCAGAAGGCACTGAAGATCGCCGACCTGCCCGAGTACCGGCTGGTGGCGGCCTCGGTCCAGCTGGAAAGCGATGGTCCGGCAAAAGCCCTGGCCACCCTGGAGAAGGGGGCGGGGGGGGGGCAGGGGAGCTATCACCATGCCACCCTTTCCACCCGCGCCCTGCTCGATCTGGGCCGCACCGGCGAAGCGGCGGTTATGCTGAAGACCGCCCTGGCCGCCCGACCCACCGCCCCCGAGGCCCTGCTGCTGCAGGCCCGGTTGTTGCTTGCGCAGGGCGACGCCCGCAAAGCCCTTTCGGTGGCCAAAGGTTTGAAGTTTCCCCACTACAACCTGGAGTGGGCCAAGACGATGGCCCGGATCCACATCGAGCAGAAGAGCGACGAGGCCGAAAAGTTCCTCTACGAAGTGTTCGCCCTGAGCCGTTGGGACCCCGAGGTCAACCTGATGCTCGGACAGTTCCACCTGCGCAAGCGCAATCCGATCCTGCAGAACTGGATCACCCGCTCGCTGCTGGCGGGAGCCGATTCGACCAAAGTGCGCACCGTGTTTCCCGGCGAGTACGAATTCCCCGATTTCCGCTTCGTCAACCTGTTCGACGCCAAGCAATTGACCTGGCTCGGTTCCCGGTGGGTGGCGGTGTTTGGCCGCACTTCCAGCGGAGAGGAGGAGGGGGTCACCCTGTTCGACCCGGTCACCCTCAAACCCCTTCGCCCCCTCAAGTACAGCGGCACTTTCGTCGAGCTGATTCCCGGTAGTGATCCCGAGCAGAAGATTTTTGCCACCTCGCCGGCCCCGGGAGAGCGGGTGTCGCTCTACCTGCTCAAGGCCACCGCCAAGGGGGGGGAACTGGTCGCGCTGACCTCCGCTCCCCTCAAGCTCTCGTCGATCCTGGCGGCCCGTCCCGTTCCCGGCGGCCCCCTGTACCTGACCGACTCTGCCGTCTCCCAGATCGCCTTCGAATCGCCGTTTTCCCTGCCCGGGAGCGGATACCGCCGTTCGACCCCGGTTTTTCCCCGCTACCCCTTTCCCGTCTACTCGGTTTCGCTGAAAGGCGGCGGGGTCCGCGAGATCCGCGATCAAAAAGCCCTTCGTGGCGTTCCGATCGACGAAATCCAGCGCTACTTCACGGTGGTCGATGCCATGGCAGGGAAAAGGGAGGTGGCAGATCTCGTCCAGCAGGGGCTGGGATTCGACATCACCGCTTCGGAATCGGTGCGCATTCGCTTCAGCACCGAACGCCCCGATGCCCTGATCATCCAGCTGATCGACTTGAAGAACCCTTTGCGCGGATTTGCCTTCGACCGCAAATCGGGCCGGCTCGACCCCGTCGACGGCACCCGCCTGCTGGGCAGCAAGCGCTATGCCGAGCTCGAATTCGTCGCCTTCGACCCCGATGCGGGCGAGGTCACGGTGCTGACCAAAGACGAATTGCGGGAACTCTACGTCTTCAACTTCCGCAACGGCATCTACAAGAAGCTTGCAGGCAAGGTGTCAAGCGTGGTCTGGAACGGAGAGGCCCACACCCTCTTCGTCCTCAGTGAGCGCAGCAACCACCTCACGTATTCCGAAACCCAGCTGAACATCGTCTCCTTGCGTCCGTTCAACAACCAAAAGATCACCAGCCGCAAAGACCTGGCCCGTTGCGTGGATAGCCAGGATCCTTTCCAGCCGGTTTTCTCCACCTGCCATGGCGAAATGGTCCGATTGGATGAAAACGGCAAGTTCCATTCGGCCGGTCCCTCCTGGGAAGGGGCGCTGGTGGCAAACTCGGCAGACGGCACCAACACCGCCTCTGTCATCAACGGGCGTTTCACCGTGCTGAAACGGTCGTCCGCCCTCTGAAGCTCGTTTTCATGGACCGGCTTCAGCCGTTCATGCCGGCCACCCTGTTCTGCGGCGTGATCTACCGTGACCCCGCGTTGCTCCTCCCGGTGAAAACCCAGTTAGCCTCGCTCTGGTCGGCGGTGGAGATGGAGTCGGACCCGGTGCCGTTCGATTTCACCGACTACTACACCTCCGAGATGGGGGCCCCGCTGTTTCGCACGTTCTGGGTGTTCCAGCAGCCGATCGACCCGTCTTCGCTCCCGGAACGAAAAAAGGTCACCGAGGAGCTCGAACAACGCTGGAGCCTGGATGGGCGGCGCCGGATCAACCTGGATCCGGGGTATCTCAACCAGCACCAGGTGGTGATCGCCACCTGCAAAAACCAGGCCCACCGCATCCCGTTGCAAGATGGCATCTACGCTCATCTGGAGTTGTTGTTCCGCGGAGGGGCGCCGTTCCCCCTGCCCTGGACCTATCCCGATTTTCGGGGGCCGGCCTATCACGAGTTTCTCGTCGCGGTGCGGCGACAGCAGCGGGAACGGGACTATGGCGAAAAAAGCGAGCCCTAGCCCGGAGGGGAGCCCAGAAAGGCCACGGTTTCGTCGATGCCCCGGTGGTCGCCGACCAGCACCAGGATATCGCCCTGCTGCAATGAGGTGTCGGGAGGGGGGCTGATCCGGGGTCGGTCGTTTCGCACCACGGCGATCACGGTGACCCCGAAGCGACGCCGGATGTCGAGCTCGCTCAGGGTGTGCTGGTCGGCCTGCTGCCCGGCAACCACCAGGAAGGTCTCGACGGTGCCCAGGCTGAGCATTTCCGCGATCTGGCGGTTGAACTGCGGGCCCAGGCTGCCATCGCGCATCATGGCGTACCGCTCACTGCGGACGATGTCGATCTGGGCGCGAACCAGGTTGCGCGGGACGTGGTATTCGGCCAGGGTGCGGGTGAAGATCTCGATCGAGGTCTCGAATTCCTCGGGGATCACCTGATCCGCGCCTGCCCGGTAGAGGGCGTCGATTTCGGAAACGTAGCGGGTGCGAACGATCGACTTCACCCGCGGGTTGAGGTCGCGGACGATTTTCAGGGCCTGGAACGCCGCCAGCGGGGCCGAGATGGCGCCGACGAACACCTTGCAGGTGGGCACTCCTGCCAGAATCAAGATTTCCCGCGAACAGACATCGCCGAAGATGATCGGAATCCCCTGCTCGCGGCAGGTCCGCACCCGGTCGTAGTTCAATTCGACGACCACAAAAGGGATGGCCGACGCCTTCAACACCCGGGCCAGATTCTGTCCGTTCAACCCGAACCCGGCCACCACCACGTGGCCTGTAAGGGGCAGCCCCGAGGCGGGGGGGGGGGAGGTGGCGGGCAGAGCGCGTCCCAGCAGGGCTACGAGTGTGGGGGCCCCTTGCAGCAGCATCTGGGTG
>CAZTNO010000198.1:0-5790 GCA_964614865.1 uncultured Clostridia bacterium | reverse complement strand
GCGATTGGCCCGCAGGGAATAGAGGGTGTACAGCGCCTTACGCAGGTCCGCCCGTTCCGAGTACTGCAAAAACGGAGTCCAACTGGGGCGCTGGGCGGTGAACACCCACTTGCCGGGGAAGCCCATCGTTTGGGCGGTCTCGAGCCCCATGGCAACGATGCTCTCGGGCAATCCGGCCAGATCTTCGGGCCGCTCGATCACCAGGAAGGAGCCGTTGGTTTCGGCGAGCACGTTCTCGTTGTACTTGAGCGCGAGCAGCGACAGGTCACGGTTGATATCGCGCATGCGCCCCTTCTGCTTTTCGTCGAGCAGGGCGCCGGAGCGGACGAAAGAGCGGTACACGTTCTCCAGCAGGTACAACTGCGCCGGGGTCAGCTTCAACCGTGCGCGCGCGTCATACACCGCCTTGACCCGGGCAAACAGCGCGGGATTGAGGGTGATGTTGTCCTGATGGGCCGACAGCAGCGGGGCGATCTCTTTGGCGACCGCTTCCATTTCGGCACTGGTGACGGCATCCATGTTGTTGTAGAACACCTGGTTCACCCGGTCCAGAAACAGGCCCGAGTGGTCGAGGGCGGCGATGGTGTTGGAAAAGGTCGCCGGTTTCGGCTCCGCAACGATCGCGTCGATCTCGGCTTGCTGGCGGCGAATTCCCTCCTGGACCGCCGGCTGGATGTGGGCCGGGGTGATTTTCGGGAAGGGCGGCGCCTCGTACGGCGTGCCGTAGGGAGCGAAAAACGGGTTTTCGCTTCCGGCAGTCGTGCCGCGGACGGGAAACGTCATCGTCAACAAAACCAATCCGCCGATCGCCAGACCGGCCAAAGAGAGCTTGCGGTTTGCGGGCATCGGTTCCTCCCTGGGTGATTTGCTTGCCATAATCCCACCTCCCCATGGTACACGTTTTCATCCCCCCCGGCCACCCCCTGGGGAGGCAACCCTTTGCGGCGCTCTTCTCGTGAGACAAAACGCCCCTTTTCCAGAAAAAACTCAGGTAAAGATGATCTGTCCCCCGGCAGCGAGGGTGTAAAACTCGCCTTCGGTCATCTCGATTCCGGCTTCGTACATCTCGACCAGGAAGGCGGCTTGCGTGTTCGAGTGTTCGGTGTCGGGGGTGTTGATGGTGTTGATGGGCTTGTCATTGACCAGGCCGATATCCCACTGCCAGTGGGTTCCATTCAGCTCCAGGATCCGTTTGAACCCCTTGGCCACCCGGGTGGCGTATTCCAAATAGAGGTTGTTCGGGGTGGCCTGGTGAAGCCAGTTGGCCATGCGCGCCATGTGGCTGAAGCGTCCCAGCCAAAATCCGGGAGATGCCCTCCCCCCGAGATCGGCGGGGAGGAGGTCGATTTTCCCTCCCAACCATGTCCAGGTCTTGTATTCGGTGCTGTTCGGGTCGAGGTTGATGTGGTAGACGCCGGTGAACTTGTCAAACCAGTACTGGAAGATCGCCTGGTGGACGAAATCTTTGATCTGGTCGGCCCGGGTTTTGTAGCTACTCTTGAAAGCGGGGTTGGCGTAGATTACGGCGACCGCCCGAGCCAGCGGAACCATGGCGTGAAAAGAGGCCCCCATCTTGGGACGGCCGTTCGTCTCGAGGGGAAACCACTGTTTGTAGATCACCCCGTCCTGGGGGTCGGGGTGATCCCCGGTGGCGACGTGCGAGCACTCTTGCGCCTTCCCGATCATCGTCTCGATGAAGTCGAGCGTTTTGCCCATGAGGGGCGCATCGCCGGTCGCTTCGGCCGCGGCGATCATGCCATGAAGGTAGTAGCTGGTGGCGTAGTAGATGTCGACCTTCCCGCTGTTGACCTCGCCGGTGATGTCCGCATTGTATTTGGCGAGGTAGGTGTTGAAATCGGCCCAGTAATCTCGCGGGGCAAACGGAAGGGCCGGCAAAACCCGCTGCGAGACCGAAGCCCCCGACGCGTTTTGGACCAGGCATTTCAGGGTGACGAAATCGGAACTCCCGGCCCGAAACTGGACAGTCGCCAGGTTGGCAGCCGAGAGAAGGGTCGCGCCGCTGACCGTCCACTGGACCGTTTGTCCGGCGCTCAAGCTGGTCGAGGCCGAATACACCTGCCCCTGTTGAACTTCATTCGGGGCCGTAATTTCCGGGGATGGCACCTGGGCGGCCCCCAGGAACGCCGCCGTCATCATCAAACCAAGAAAGGCCCCTCGCAGGACCCGATTTTCTCTTCTCATGCGGGCAAACCTCCGACAGTGGGTTGAGTCGCCCCAGTTGTAGACAATTTCGGCAACCCTGTCAAGATCGCCGGAGCCTGGCCATCCAGGCTTCATGCCGAGGAAACCCCCCTGCCCCGGGCCCCCGCTTTTTTTTCGAATGGAACCCGGCCGCCTGTCTGCTCGTTTAAAAGTCATTCCCACACCGAGGTGAGGCAATGAAGAAAGTCATCGGCTGGAGCGCCCTGGCGGCGCTGGTGATTGTAGCCCTGTTTTTTCTGTTCGTGAGCGGCAAGAAGGGTGGCGACGGCATCACCCTGGTCAAGGTCAAGAGGGGCGACATCGCCGAGAAAGCCATGGCGGTCGGCACCATCGAGCCCGAGAAAGAGATCAAGGTCAAGTCGACCATGTCGGGGATCGTGCGCACCATCTACTTCAAGGTGGGCGACAAGGTCCGCCGCGGCGATCCGCTGTTCCTGGTCTCGCCCAACCCCACCCCGCTGGAGTACGTCGAGACGCAGCGCAACATGGAGCTGACGCGGGTCACCCTGGACCAACTGCGCAACGACCGCGAGCGCAAGGCCAAGCTGTATGCCGCCAAGCTCGTCTCCTCCTCGGAGATGGAGCAGATCGAGTCGCAGCTGCGCGAAACCGAGCTTCGCCACCGCATCGCCCGGGAACGCCTCCAGCTTCTGGACAGGGGACGGATCCAGGTGGCGGGGCGCAACATCGATTCGGTGGTCAAGTCGCCGATCGACGGCGTCGTGCTGCTGCAGAGCGTTTTTGAGGGCGACCCGGTGGTGCCGCTGACCACCTACCAGCCAGGCACCGAACTTTGCTCGATGGCCGACATGGGCAAGCTCCTCTTCAAGGGCACGGTCGACGAGATCGACGTCGGCAAGCTCGAGGCGGGCATGAACGTCGAGATCCAGATCGGCGCCCTGACCGAAACCAAGGTCGCCGGCCAGCTGCTGCGCATCCACCCCAAGGCGCGCAAGGACGGCAACGCCACCCTGTTCGACATCGAGATCCTGATCGTCTCCGCGGGGGGCAAGACCCTGCGCGCCGGCTATTCGGCCACCGCCTACCTGACGGTGCGCGAGAAAAAGGGCGTGCTGGTGCTGCCCGAGCGGCTGGTGACCTTCGAGAACGGCAAGAAGACAGTCGAGATCCGTACCGGGGAAAAGATCGTGCCCCGTGAGATCACAACAGGCCTGTCGGACGGGCTCAACGTCGAGGTGCTGACCGGACTCAAAGAGAACGAACCGGTGGTCGAACGGCCGCCGCGCGAGATTCAATGATCGCCACCTTTTTCCGCTACCTCTACCGCGACCTGCGCCGGCAACCGCTGCGCACGACGCTGACCCTTTCGGGAGTGGTCTGGGGCACCTTTGCCATCGTCTTGTTACTGGCCTTCGGGCAGGGGATCCAGAAGCAGAACATGAAGAACTTCCGCGGCATGGGCCACGGCATCGTGCTGGCCTTCCCGGGCGCCACCACCATCGACCAGCCGGGGGTTCCGAAAGGGCGGGTTATCCAGATCACCCCGGAGCAGGTCGAAGCCCTGCGCCGCGACCTGCCGGGGATCCGCCGGATCAGCCCCGAGTTCACCCGTTCCAAGCGCATCCGCTTCGGCCGCGAGGAGCTGTTCAACACCGTGCGCGGGGTGAACGTCGACTTCGGCGAGATGCGCAACGTGATCCCGCAAAAGGGACGCTTCCTCGACCCGACCGACCTGGAACAGCGGCGCCGGGTGATCTTCCTGGGCAGCACGTTGGCCGAGAAGCTGTTCCTGAAGACGGATCCGGTGGGGAGCCGGGTGCTGGTGGAGGGGATCCCCTTCCTGGTCATCGGCGTGGCCGGCATGAAAACCCAGAACAGCAACTACAACGGCCAGCGCGACGAGCACTGCGGCTTCATCCCCTGGACCACCTATGCCGCCATCTACGGCGAGCGGTTCGTCGGCACCTTCATCCTGCAACCGGGCGACCCGGCCCGCTCGGCAGCGATGATCGAGGCCCTGCGAGCCCACCTGGGCGAGAAGATGCACTTCGCCCCGCAAGACAAGGACGCCTTGCAGACCTGGGATTTTGCCGATTTCGAGAAGAAGTTCACCGTCTTCTTTTTGGCCTTCAACATCTTCTTCGGCGTCATCGGCAGCTTCACCCTGCTGGTCGGCGGGGTCGGGGTGGCCTCGATCATGATGGTGGTGGTCGAGGAGCGCACGCGCGAGATCGGCATCAAGCTGGCCGTGGGGGCCAAGCGCAAGACCATCCTGCGCCAGTTCTTCGCCGAGGCCATCTGCATCGTGCTGCTCGGCGGGCTCATCGGCATCGTGCTGTCGGCGCTGGCCCTCAAGGTGGCCCCGGTGGAGTCGATCCGCGAGGCCATCGGCACCCCCGAGATGAACCTGCCGGTGGCCCTGGTCACCGTCCTGGTCCTGATCGTCATCGGCACCGTGTCGGGGCTGACTCCGGCCCGGCGGGCGGCCTCCACCGATCCGATCGAAGCCTTGCGCAAGTAGGAAGCCCCATGAGACTCCACCTGATCCGACTGTTCCTGCGCGAGTTCCGCAAACGCCAGCACAAGACCGCGCTGATCACGTTTGCCATCTTCTGGGGCACCCTCTCGATCCTGCTGCTGATGTCGTTCGGCAGGGGGCTGACCGAGGCCATGCGGGTCAGTTTCAAGGGCCTCGGCGACAACCTGGTGATCGTCTTTCGCGGTCAGACTTCGCTGGAGTACCAGGGGCTGCCGAAGGGGCGGCGCATCCTGCTCTACTTCGAGGACGTCGAGCTGCTGCGGCGGATGATCCCCGAGATCGGGCGCATCTCGCCCGAGACCACCAACAGCCACACAGTGAGCTACCTGGGCAAGGAGACCAACCGCAACGTCAACGGGGTCTATCCCGACTTCGGCGTGATGCGGTCGCAGTTTCCCGATGCCGGTGGCCGATTCCTCAATCAGGAGGACATCGCCAATTGCCGCCGGGTGGCTTTTCTGGGCTGGACGGTGGCCCGGGACCTGTTCGGGACCGCGAGCCCGATCGGCAAGACCATCCTGATCCAGCGCACCCCCTACACCGTGGTCGGGGTGATGAAGAAGAAGCAGCAGAGTTCCAACTACCAGGGGATGGACTACGAGACCGTCTACATCCCCTACTCCACCTATGCCCTGATCGACAGCCAGAAGCACATCGACGACATCATCATCCAGCCCCGCACCGAGGCCGACGGTCCGCTGGTCGAGCGGCGGATCACGCAGATTTTGGGGCGCAAGTACCGGTTCGATACCAAAGATGAGTACGCGCTGAGCATCTGGAACGCCATCGAGGACAACCGCCAGGGGCGCAAGATCTTCCTGGGCATCGAGATCTTCCTGACCCTGATAGGCGCCCTCACCCTGCTGATCGCCGCGGTCGGCGTGACCAACCTGATGTATGCGATCGTCAAGGAACGCACCCGCGAGATCGGCATCAAGATGGCCCTGGGGGCCAAGCGGCGCCACGTGGTTTTCCAGTTCTTCCTGGAGACCGCCATGATCTTTCTCAAGGGGACGGGGCTGGGCATCCTGGTGGCCTACAACATCGTCCAGCTGGTGCGGCTGGTG
>CAZTNO010000197.1:0-5826 GCA_964614865.1 uncultured Clostridia bacterium | reverse complement strand
GGCCACCCGGCCGGGGGTTTTTTTTTGCCCGTTGAATCTGCGGATTAAAGCCGGGGAATTGCGGTTTCGAGCAACCGGATGAACCGGTCGCGCACCCGGGTTGCCGTATCGGTCACTTCGCGGTGGTCGAGCTTTTTGGGCAGCAGGCCAGCGGCCATGTTGGTGATGCAGGAGATCCCCGCCACCCGCACGCCCATATGGCGGGCGACGATAGCCTCGGGGACGGTGGACATGCCCACGGCATCGGCCCCCAGGGCGGAAAGCATGCGAATCTCCGCAGGAGTCTCGTAGGAAGGGCCCATCAGCGCAGCATACACGCCCTCGTGGGCGGGCAACCCCATTCCGGTCAGGGTCTCTTTGAACACCCCGGCCGCCCGGGGACAATAGACGTCGCTCATGTCGGGAAAACGGGGGCCGAGGCGTTCGTCGTTGCTGCCGCGCAGCGGGGTGGCTGCCATCAGGTTGAGATGGTCGCGGATGACCATCAGGTCGCCGGGAACGAATTGCCGGTTGATGCCCCCGGCGGCATTGGTGAGGACGACGATGTCGACTTCCAGCCGGCACAGGAGCCGCACCGGGAAGGCCACCTCCTCGATCGGATGTCCCTCGTAGTAGTGGCAGCGTCCTTGCAATGCCACCACCGACACTCCGCCGACCATCCCTGCCACCACTTTCCCGGCGTGCCCCGCCACGGTGACCTTGCGGAAGTGGCGGATGGCCTCGTAGGATAAGGCCCGGGCTCCTTCGATCCGTTCGGCGAAGACGCCCAGCCCCGATCCAAGCACCAATCCCACCCGGGGCTTTCCCGCAATGGCAGAAACGTCCCGGGCCGCTTCTTCAAGCTTTTCGAACAACTCCATGTCCCACCTCCAAGCGGGAGCGCCCCCCCAGGGCGCAACTCAACGAACCAGAAATCCCGCCACCGTGGCCGTCATCAGGGTGGCCAACGTCCCGCCCAGCACCGCTTTCATGCCCAGGGCGGCGATGTCCTTCTTGCGATGGGGCGCCAGCGGGCTGATGCCGCCGATCTGGATGGCGATCGAAGAGAAATTGGCAAAACCGCACAGGGCGTAGGTGGCCATCAGGGTCCCTTTCGGGGTGAGGGCCCCGGCCTTGATCAACCCGGCCAGGTCGACGTAGGCGACGAACTCGTTGAGCACCACCTTGGTGCCGATCAGCGAGCCAAAGGACATGGCGTCCTGCAAGGGGACGCCGATAGCGATGGCCAGGTAGCGCAACACCAGGCCGAACACCAGCTGCATCGACAGCGGGTGACCGTAGTGGGCAATCAGGAAGGTGTTGATGCCGCCCAGGCCGCCGACAGAGACCAGGATGGCGTTGATCAGGGCGATCAGGGCAATGAAGGCGATCAGCATGCCGCCGACGTTGAGGGCCAGCTGCAGACCATCGCCGGCACCGACCGCGGCGGCCTCGACGAAGTTGGAGGCGTTCTTTTCCACTTTCAGGCGTACGGTCCCTCGGGTTTCGGGCTCTTCGAGCTCGGGATAGAGGATCTTGGCGATGACGATCGAAGCGGGAGCGGCCATCACGCTGGCAGCCAGCAGCTGGACCGCGAAGAGGATCTGCCCCTCGGCCAGCGGCACCCCCTTCATGGTGGCCCAGGACTGGCCCAGCATCTGTATGTAGCTGGCCATCACTCCGCCGGCGACGGTCGCCATCCCGCCCACCATGATGGTCAGCAGTTCGGAGCGGGTCATCTTGTCGAGATAAGGGCGGATGAGCAGCGGCGCCTCGGTCTGGCCGACAAAGATGTTGGCCGTGTTGGAGAGCGATTCGGCCCCGCTGGAACCGAGTATTTTGGCCATCACGAAGGCCATGCCCCGCACCACGGTCTGCAGCACGTTCAGGTAGTACAGGATCGAGGTCAGGGCCGAGACGAAGATGATGGTCGGTAATACCTGGAAGGCGAAAAAGAAACCCAGGCTGGAGTCGCCCGTGTTCACCGCCAGCCGGCCAAAGACGAATTCGGCACCCTGCTGGGTGAAGCCGAGCAGGGCAACCACCCCGCGGCCGAGGCCCTGGATTCCGTCTTTCAGCCAGCCCAGGGGACCGAAGAAAGAGCGCAGCGGCTCGCTGTACAAGATCAGGATGGCGAAGACGAGCTGGATGGCCAGCCCCTTGCCGACCAGCACCCAGTTGACCCGGCGGCGGTTGTTGGAAAAGAGGAGGGCGATGCCCAGGAGCAACCCCACTCCAAGCACTCCACGACCCATGGCAATCCAGAACATGATTTTGGTTACTCCTTGGCTTGGATAGACGGCAAAAAACTGAGAAAAGTACCCGGTACCGGGGCTCCCAGCGCATCAACGATGGTGGCTCCGATATCGCCGAAGCCTTGGCGCACGCCGAGGGAAACGCCGGGAACTTGCGGCCGGAACGCCAGCAACGGGACGTACTCGCGGGTGTGATCGGTCCCCGGAAAAGTTGGATCGCACCCGTGGTCGGCGCTGATGATCAGCAAATCGCCAGGGGTGAGCACCGGCAAGAGTTCGGCCAGTTGGAGGTCGAACGCTTCGAGGGCCCGCCCGTAGCCGGTCGGGTCGTTGCGATGACCATACAACATGTCGAAATCGACCAGATTGATGTAGATGAGCCCCTGGCGGGTCACGTCCAATTCTTCGCGGAGCTGTCTCATGCCATCGGCGTTGGATTCGGTGTGGCGGGAGCGGGTGATCCCCTGCCCGGCGTAGATGTTTTCGATTTTGCCGATGGCCGACACGACCACCCCCTTGTCGACCAGGTGGTCGAGCAGGGTCGGAGCGGGAGGTTTCATCGGGTAATCGTGGCGGTTTGCGGTGCGAACGAACCCGCCGGTGCTACCGACGAAGGGCCGCGCGATCACCCGGCCGATCAAGTGGCGATCACATATGCCGCGGGCGATCCGACAAAGCTCGTACTGTCGTTCGAGGGGGATGATCTCCTCGTGGGCAGCGATCTGGAACACGCTGTCGCCCGAAGTGTAGACGATGGGCAGGCCTGTCCGCTGGTGCTCCTCGCCGAGACGCGCGATGATTTCGGTGCCCGAAGCGGGTTCGTTGCCGAGCACGCCCGGCAGGCCGGTCAGGGCCAGGAACTCGGCGATGATCTCTGCGGGGAACCCCTGCGGAAAGAGGGCGAAGGGACGGTCGAGCACGATGCCCATGAACTCCCAGTGGCCGGCGATGGTGTCCTTGCCTTTGGATCGTTCGGCCATCCGCCCCCACGAGGCGAGCGGCCTTTCGGCCGGAGAAACCCCGGCCAGCGAAACGATGTTCCCGAGGCCGAGTCGCTGCAAGGTGGGGAGGCAAAGACCGCCACAAAACTCGGCCACATGGGGCAGGGTGGCGGCGCCCACGTCGTGGTATTCCTCCGCATCGGGCAGGGCGCCAATCCCGGCACTGTCGAGGACGATGAACACGACACGATCGATGGTTTCTGGCATGGCTGAATTCAGCAAGATACCACAAGGACATGAAAAAGTCCATGGCGCCGGGGGGGCAACAATCGCCTGGGATGGGCCTTTAAGGGACCTGCTGGCGACGCCGGCGCACCAGGTCGGCGGCGATGCTGACGGCAATTTCTGCGGGAGTTTGCGAGCCGATCGGCAAGCCGACCGGAGCCGAGATGGTCTCCAGCCACTCCCGGGACACCCCCTCCCGGGCCAGGCGATCGAACAATTCTGCAACTTTGGACCGGCTGCCCATCAACCCCAGGTACCCGAAACGGCGACCGGCCAGCTGGCGCAGCACGAGTTCATCGGCCAGGTGGCCGTGGGTCATGATCACGCATTGGCTGCGCGCCCCCTCGGGGACATGACCCGCGACCTGCATATAGTCGATCACCCGGATCTCACTGGCATCGCGGTTTTCCCGCAGGGTGTCGAGTTCCGGGCGGTCGTCGAGCACCACCACCCGGTACCCCAGCAAGACCAGCACTTGCGTCAGCGCGAGGCCGACGTGCCCCCCGCCGACGATGGTCATGAGCGGCGGAGGGAGCAGGGTCTCCTGGTAGTTCCAGCCGGCCGGGTCCCACTCCACCCGTTCCACGGCAGTACCAGCAACCGGTTCGGCAGCGACGTGCAGGCCCCCCGTATCGACCCGCAGGCTAATGCCTTGCCCTGCCGACAACCGGGCCACGATGAGGTCGATTGCCGGTTTGTCGTTTGCCTCCAGTGGTAAAACCACCACCGACTGCCCCCCCGAGCAAATCATCCCCGAGGGTACGGCCGTGTCCCCTTCGCGACGGTGGGCGAAGTGGGTCCAGGAGGGAGGCGCAAGTTCCCCGCCGAGGGTGGCCACGGCCTGGTCGACCAGCGTTTTCTCCAGGGAGCCGCCGCCGATGGTGCCGAAGCGGAGGTTTTTTTTCCCCACCGCCATCTTGAATCCGGGCCGGCCCGGCGAAGAGCCTTCGGCGGCCGCCACCAAAAGCAAGATGAGCGAATCCCCACGGTCGAGCCCATCGCACACTTGCTGCCAAAACAAAATGGGGTCCATCAGAAAAACCTCCTGAGCTTTGGGGACGGACTTTGTTTTTTTGGAAACTCTTTCCTGCGCAACGGCTACGTCCTTTCCGTCCGCTTCTTCTTTTCCCCTGCATAAATGCTTCCGAACGAAGAAAACGCCAGTTCTCGGAACACCTCGATCTCCAAGATGTCTCGATAGGTGATTCCTGCCATGTCTTTTAGCAGAACCAGCAATTCAGCTCGCTGACGCTTCCCCTCGTAGCAACCGGCATCGATCTTTTCGATCGGCTTGCCAATCCGGCGCTCGTATTCTCCCAGCACTTTGCTTTCTATTATCAGGTGGTAATGGTTGTCAATCAGGCAATAGCCATGGATCGGCACTCGAAATCTTTTCACTTCTGCCTGGAGTATGCGCAAGTACTCCTGCTTCCGGGCTTCGGACGCCAGCACCCTTTCCCCGCCATGCCCGCGGTTCATCACGTGATGATAAGCCCGAGGGCAGGTCAACCTTGCGCTCCTCATCTTGTCAGCTTATCACAGAGTTTCCAAAAAAACAAAGTCCGTCCCGTCCCCGCCCTAAAAGAAATAAACCTGAAAAAGCAAGAAATATGACCAATGTAGTAATAAAACTTTTTTTCACAATTTCTCTCCAACAGAATTATTTAGTTTTTTTCAATTTCCATTAAATAGAACTTAAACAAATTATAATCCCTGAAAATAATTCTATTTCCTTGTGGACTCCAACCTTCAACAATTTCTGCAATATCTTTTGAATTTGTTAAATTTTTCATCTCACCATTCATATTAATAAGCCAAATATCTGATGAAGAAGAAGGGGGGTTTCCTTCAGAATCAAATAGTCCTCGGGTTATAGCCAATAGTCTTCCATTTGGAGCCAGAGCACTTGCACTAATTTTATATGTATCATCAATGGTTGAGGTTAAACCAGGATTACCTTTTTTAAACATAATATTTAGTTTCAGAACACTCCTTCCATCTTCATTCAAAACACTAAAAAAATTATCACTCGAAATAGTTAGTAAATGTTTTTTGTCTTTGAGCATGTAATATTTTTTTGGTTCTCTCTCGTTTTGTGTGGGTAGTAGCAACGGGGTATCATTCTTCCTTGACCGTCTCAAGGAGGATCCCCAATGGACGAGAAGCAGCTGTTTGGCATGGCACTTGGCTTGATGGAGCCCTGGTACATCGACCGTGTTAAGTTTGACCCCGAGAAGAGGCGATTGGACCTGATTTTGGAGTTCAAGAAAGGGGCGAAGTTCCTTTGCCCTGAGTGCGGAAGTGGAGAGCTTTGAGGTGGTCTTGTATGTCAAGACCGATTTGGCACGCGACCTAAGGTGTACTCC
>CAZTNO010000196.1:0-5860 GCA_964614865.1 uncultured Clostridia bacterium | reverse complement strand
ATGGTGATGGTGGCGAATTCCTCCTGGGGTTTTCTCCAGAAGGGGCCACCCGATGCGGTCAGGATCAGGCGACGAACCTCGCTGGCCCGGTTGCCGGCAAGCGACTGGAAGATGGCGCTCTGCTCGCTGTCGATGGGCAGCAATTCGGAACGGGATCGGTCCAGTTCGCCCCGGATCAGCTCGCCCGCGGCCACCAACGTCTCTTTGTTGGCCAGGCACAGGCGGATGCCCCGACGTATGGCGATCACCGTGGCGCGCAGGGCGGCGGTACCCGTAATTGCCGCCACCACCGTGTCGGTCCCCTCGGCGGAGGCCACGGCGATGATCCCCTCCTCGCCCGACAGCACGGTTTTTCCGGGAAAACGGTCACGCAGGGCGTCGGCGGCGGCGCGGGTGCGCACCGAAACCACCAAGGGGTCGAATTCCTCGATCTGGTGGACCAGCTGGGAAACGTTGTCGCCGGCGGCCAGGCTGCGGATGGCGAAGCGGTCGCGGTGGCGGCGGACCACCTCCAGGGTGCTGTGACCAATCGAACCGGTGGAGCCGAGCAGGGCGATTTGCCGCATCAAGGCCAGCAGAGGGTGATGATCATCACGAGCAGGGGGGCGCAGAACACGTAGCTGTCGACGCGGTCCAGCACCCCGCCGTGCCCGGGCAACAGGGTGCCCGAATCTTTTTTACCGGCGGCGCGTTTGAACAGGGACTCCACCGGATCGGAGAGCTGCGAGAAGAGGCCGATGACGGCCCCGGTGCTGATAGCGGTGAGGGCGGAGACGGGCAGCGGGAACAACCGGATCGAGGCCCAGGCGGCCAGGGCGGCGGTGAAAACGGCGGCGATCAGCCCTTCCAGCGACTTCTTGGGGGAGGCCAGCGGATAGATCTTGTGCCGCCCCAGCGGACGCCCGACGAAGTAGGCTCCCGAATCGCCGATGGCGATCACGAAGATCAGGAAGAACAGGAAGTTGGCCCCCCGGCGTTGCAAATCGAGGAGAAAGTAGAGGGGCAGGTAGAGGTAGAGGAGGGCGAGGGCGAGGATGGCGAAGTCGTGGATAAAGGTGGTCAGCCGCTCGGGGGTGCGCACGGTCAGCAGGAAGACGAGCCCGATGAGGATGGTGGCTGTCGCCAATGCCAGGGCCAGCGGGACGGCGGGAAAGGTGAAGGGGATGGCCACCAGCAGCCCCCCTGCCGCCATCACGGGGATCAGCCGGCGAGGTAGTCCGGTCAGGGCGGCGAACTCGAGCGCTCCCAGGGTGATGACGACGAACAGCAGTGCCGAGAACGCGGTCGTGGGCAGAAAACGGATGGAGAGGTAGGCGAAGGTGATCAGGAGCACGGTGGTGGGAAGTCGTTTGCCAAGGTCGTTCATAGTCCGCCGAACCTCCGGTTGCGCTGTTGATAGTCGAGGATGGCCCGGAACATCTCGCCGGGGCCGAAATCGGGCCACAGGGTGGCCGGAAAAGCCAATTCGGTGTACGCCAGCTGAAACAGCATGAAATTCGAGATGCGCATCTCGCCCGAGGTGCGGATCAGCAGGTCGGGATCTGGGATGCCGGCGGTGTCGAGCGCCGAGGCAAAGGTCTCCTCGTCGAGGGCGGTCAGGGGCGTTTCTCTTTTCGCCAGCCGCTGAACGGCCCGCACGATTTCGCCCCGCCCCCCGTAGTTGAGGGCCAGGTTCACCTGCAAGCCGGGATTCTGTTGCGATTCGGTTTCGGTGTCACGCAGCTTGGCCGCCAGTCGCGGGGGGAGGCCTTCGAGGTCACCGATCACCTTCAGGCGGATCTTGCCCTCGGTCAGCAGGTGGATGCGCCCGATCAGGTTGTCGTAGAGCAGATCCATCAAAAAGCCCACCTCGCCTGCCGGCCGCTTCCAATTCTCGCTGGAAAAAGCGTACAGGGTCAGAAAGTCGATGCCCAGCCGGGACAGGCATTCGCAGGCGGTGCGGGCGGCCTCGGCCCCTTGCCGGTGCCCCTCGGTGCGATCGAGCCCCCGGCTTTTCGCCCAGCGGCCGTTGCCGTCCATGATGATGGCGATATGGCGGGGCAATCGGCGAAAATCGAGCTGGCGGAGCAGGGAGAGCGCTTCGCTGCCCTCGGCCAGGAAACCGTCGAAGGCGGAGATCATCACTGGATTATAAGGTTTTGCCGGGAGGCTGTCAAACCGGGTTGCATTTTCGTTCCGGCTATGCTAAATAATCGGCAATGCTGTTTAAAAAAGAGAAGATCCAGGTGAATGAAAAGGACATTCCGGGTGCCGACAAGATCGAATCGCACCTGAAAGGGGTGGAATTGGCCGGCACCATCCTGAAGTGTTCCAGCGATCCGCAGAAGTACTCGTTCAAGATCGCCAGTGTTTCCCGGGAAAACGATCAGGTCGTCCTCTATTCGTTGACCGATCTGCCCCCCGCCGCCGCCGACGACATCCTGACCTTCTACTACCAGTACAACCACGAGCGGTTCCGTTTCGGGCAACGGGTGGAGGGAGTGGACGGGGTCAAGAAGACGATCCGCCTCTACTTCCCCCTGATCGTCCGCAGCAATGAGCGCCGGAAGTCCCGCCGCTACACCTTCCCCAAAAAGGAAGAGGTTCATACCGCGGTCATCACCAGCCTGGCGGGGGGCATCGGCGTGTCGGGCCCCATGCACAACCTCGGCGAATCGGGCGGGGCGTTGGTGGTCGAGAAGATGGTCAACATGGCCAGCCAGCGCGAGATGAAAATCGCCGCCGAGCAGATTCCCAAGGGCAAGGTCGATTTGATCCGTTTCAAGCTGCCCAACGGGATCGAGGTCGAGGGGAGCGGCGAGATCGTGCACGTGACCACCGAGGCCGGGGTGGTGCGGGTGGGTTTGCAATTCACCAACTTGCCGGGTAAAACCGGAAAGGCGCTCAAGTCCTTCGTCGACGCCAAGTTCTCCTGAGCCGATTCCCGCCCGGGGTCGGGTCTTTGCTGGAACGCCCTAGTAGGGAGAGTTTCCCCCGTCTTCGATTCCCAGCAGTTGTTTTGCCTCCCCGGTGAACGGGGAAGCGGGGAACTGGGCCTGGAGCTGGCTCAGGTTCTTGCGGGCTTCGTCTGGGCGTCCGCCGGCATGATGGATCTGAATGATCTTGAGCAGGACGTAGTCTTTGGCCATCTCGGTGTCGCCCGCGGCCAGCAGGATGTTCAATTGGTCCAGCGCCTCTTTGCTTTTACCCGAAGTGAACAGCAAGTCGGCCAGCAGCAGGTCTCGCTGGTCGTTGATCCGGCGCAGGCGGCTGGAGGGCATGGCCTTCAGGGTGGCCATGGCCTGGTCGAGGTTTTTGTTTTGAAAGTACAGCTGGGCCAGCATCAGGCGCGCGGCTCCCGAAATCCCCCGACCGGCGTCGATCTTTTCCATTTCGGCGATCTTCTGGGGCAAGGGGAGCGACACGTCGGACTGGATCTGATAGGCTTTGGAAAACAACCGGCTTTCCCGGGCCTTCGACAGGGAGAGGACGTACAGGGTGGCCAGGACCAGGATCACCAGGATCGCCAGGGCGGCGATGCCGATGAGCAACTCCCGGCGACGAGCCGAGGCGAAGTGGGCGATCTTCTGCACCAGGGCGACGAAGGGATCCTCTTTCAGGTGGACTTTCTCTCTGTGTTTCATCCTCTAGCCTCGCTTAGCGATCGATTGGGCGTGGCGCATGCCCCTCAAGACAGCGAAAATGGTAGCATGTCCGGGGCGCCCCTGTCAAGGCGTGGAGCGGGGCAGGGGATGGACCGCCGAGGCCTTGAAGGTCAGGAAAACGGGCTGACCCACCTCGAGGGCCAGCGCTTCGAGCGAGGGGCGGGTGACCCTCGCGGCCAGCGGAGGCCCCCCGCAATCGCAAACCACCCAGACCATCGGGCCCACGGCCTGGATCTCCATCACCTTTCCCGCCAGCGAGTTGCGGGCCGACGAGGCCAGGGGAGCCAGGGAGAGGAGGATCTCCTCGGGGCGGATCAACACGGTGGCGGGGCCCGCCGGCAGGGGGTCTCCCAGGGCGATTTCCATTTTCCCGGCCCGCAGCAGGGTGCCGCCGGCGGGATGGGGGGTGGCCACCACTTCGAGCAGGTTGCCCGAGGTGGAGAAGAGGGCGGCCTCCAGCGATTGGGGGCGGGAGAAGAAGTCGTCGGCAGAACCGTCGTGCTTCAACTGTCCGTCCTGGAGGTAGAGGATGCGGGCGCCGATCACCCAGGCCCGGTCCAGGTTGTGGGTGGTCAGCACCACCATGCGGCCTTCCCCAGCCAGCTGGACGATTTCCCTTTCGAACCACAGGTTGGAAACCGGGTCCAGCGAGGCGGCGGGCTCGTCGAACAGGCAGACCTCGGGGTCGGTGAGGAGCAGGCGTCCGAGTTGCAGCCGTTGTTTCTCCCCTCCCGAGAGGACCCGGGCGTCGGTTTTTTCCCGCCCTTCCAGCCCGATCCGGTGCAATATCGCTTGCAAGCGGTCCTTGGAGAGCGACTCGCCCCGGATCCGCAACGGATAGGACAGATTGGCGGCCACCATGCCCGAAAACAGCAGGGGGGTCTGGAAGACGAAGCCGAGCCTTCTTCGCAGGGTGGTTCTGGCGGATCCGGGTAACGATTGGACCTCTTGCCCGTCGTGCAGGATCTTGCCCTGGGTGGGCTTCGTCAGCAAGGCCAGCATCCTCAGCAGGGTGGTTTTGCCGGCGCCGTTGGGGCCGAGCAAGACCGCGACCTGACCGGGGTGAAAGGTGAGGGACAGGGGGTGGAGTATCTGTTTGCCCTCGAGGCGAACCTGAGCCCCTCGCAGTTCGATGTCCATCATTTCCCCTGGGCCGTCTGCAACAGGCCGTTGACCACCAGGGCCACGACCAGCAGCACCAGGCCGAGAGCGATGCCCAGTTCAAAGTTGCCTTTCATGGTTTCGAGCGAGATGGCGGTGGTCATCACCCGTGTTTCCCCCTTGATGTTGCCCCCGACCATCAGCGTCATGCCGGTCTCGCCGATCACCCGGGAAAAACCGGCGATCAGGGCGGTCAGAAAGGGGAATCGTCCCTGGCGAACCACCGCCAGCGCGGCCTGCCAGGGGGATGCCCCCAGCGAGTGGGCCAGGTCGATGGCGTCCCGGGCCGTTCCGCGCAGGGCCGAGTAGGCCAGGGCGGCGATGATCGGGAAAGCCAGCAGGGCCTGGGCGATCACCATGGCCCCCGGGCTGTAGAGGAGGCCCAGCGGGCCGAGCGGTCCGCGGCGGCTGAGCAGCAGGTAGACCAGCAGCCCGATCAACACGGCGGGGATGGCCAGGGTGGTTTGCAGCACGCCCACCACCAGGCGTTTGCCCCGGAAATCGAATACCGCCAGCGCCAGGCTGGTCGGCAGGGCGACCAGGGCGGCAATCACCGTGGCCAGCCCCGAAACCAGCAGCGAGAGGAAGACGATGCTGGTGATTTCGGGGCCGGGCGGAATGAGCAGGGCGATGCCCTGGCGGATCCCCTCCAGCAAAGGGGACATCAGAACTTGATTTGCAGTTCGGCCGACACGGTGTCGTTCTTGATCGAAGTCGGTTCGGTTTTATGCTCGTAGTTGAGGCGCATCAGCACCATCTTGTCGAAGAAGTAGTTGAAGCCGAAGGTCAGCCGGTTGGTCTCCTTGCCCTCCTTGTCGAGGTCGGGATTCCAGTGGTCGTAGCGTACCAGCACCATGGACCGTTCGGCGGGGACAAACCCGGCAGTGGCGTACCAGCCGTTCTTCCGGATCCCCTTGTCCTTGCTGCCAATGAACTCGCCTTTCACGATCAGCATGCGCCACTCGAACTTGCCTTCGACGCCGTACATGGTCTTCTTGTCACCGGCGACACCGGTGGTGCCGTCGTAGTACGAGCCGCCGAGGGTGAGCCCCGAG
>CAZTNO010000195.1:0-5903 GCA_964614865.1 uncultured Clostridia bacterium | reverse complement strand
CTACCCCGCTTTTCAGCGCGACAACCGTTTCATCGGCAGAGAGGAGTACGAGTCGCTCCTGGCCATGAACCAGTTGCGGGTCGAGGATTTCGAATCTGATTTGCGCCGCGAGATCTTGGCCGCCAAACTGCAAACGCTGGTGGCGGGGCCGGTGCTGATCGGCGAGGCCGCCCTGCGCGAAGAGTACCGCAAAGAGAACGACAAGGCCGACTTGGAGACCGCCATCCTGCGTCTCGACCGGGTCAAGGATATGCCCGCGGTCTCCGACGAGGAGATCCGCCAGTACTATGAGAGTAACCGCTCCCGTTACTTCACCGCCGAGCGCCGTTCGGGCCTGGCCGCCCTGGCAACCCTGGCCGACTTCAAGACGGCCGGTGCCGCCACCGAAAAAGAAGTCTACGACTACTTTTCCACCCACCGGCGGGAATTCCGGGTTCCGGGAAAAACCCGCGTCGGCCGCATCCTGCTCAAGTATACTGCCGAAACCCGCGAGGAGGTTTCGGTGAAAGCCCAGGCCCTGACCTCGGGGTTGACCGTGGGCACCTTCGCTGCCAGGGCCCAGGAGGTTTCCCAGGACGAGAAGGCCGCCACCGGCGGCGACTGGGGGTATTTCGCCTGGCGCAACTTCACCCCCCAGGAACAGACCATCCTCGACCGGTTGGGCGACAAAGAGATATCCACCCCGGTCGATACCGGAGAAGGGTTTGCCATCCTGGCCGCCACCGAGAAAGTGGCCGATCGCCAGGAGACCTTCGAGGAGTGCAAAACCCGCATCCGGGGCCAGCTGGAAAACGAGAAGACCCGATCGCTGGCTTCGGAAAAGATCGCCAAGGTGGCGGATTCCCTCAAGAACGCCGGGAATTCGTTTCGCCAGGCGGCCGAGAAAGCCGGCCTCAAGGTGGTAATGATTCCCGCCCTGACCGCCGGGGAGCCGATCCAGAACGTCGACGCCACCGGGGCGCTCAGCCGCCCCCTGTTCACCCTGAAACCCGGGGAAGCCTCGCCGGTGATCGAGATGATGGAGGGGCTGGCCATCGTACAGCTCGGCCAGGTGGTTTTGCCCCAACCCGAACCGCTGGAGCAGGTCCGGGGCCGGGTGCTTGCCGAAGTGCAGACCGCCAAAAAGCTCGACTTGCTGAAGGCCGAGGCCGGCCAGTTGCTGACCCGCTTGCGCAGCGCCGGCGACGACGCAAAGATCGAGGAGATCTGGAAAGCCGAAAAGTTGACCGCCGATAAAACCGAGTACCGCCGCGGCAACCGCCTGGCCAACCTGCCGGTGCTGCCCGGCCTCGACGAGCGGGTGTTTGCCGCCGAACCGGGCGCCTTTCTCGACCCGCTGGCCGGCACAACCGAAGTGGCTTTGGTGCGCTTGAAGGGCAAGACCGTCACCGGGGAATCCGAATTCCTCCGCGACCGGGACTCTTTTTTCGCCCGCCGTTCCCAGGACCTGCAAGGGACTCTCTTCACCCAGTTCCTGATGGAACGCAAAGAGAAGTACCCTTTCCAGGTCAACCAGGAACTGTTTGACCGGATCAAGGAAAACGTCGTCAACCGCAACCGCTAGGAGGACTCCATGCAATCGACCCCTGTCCAGGGCCTGCCCAAAGGGGCCTTCGACCCGCTGCCCGAAGGCACCCACTACACCCCCTACGTCCCCGCCGACCGGGTGCTGCCCGAAATCACCTTGCGCGCCGTGTTGCTCGGCATCCTGATGTCGGCCATCTTCTCGGCCGCAGCCGCGTTTTTGGGCCTCAAGATCGGCCAGGTGTTCGAGGCGGCCATCCCGATCGCCATCATCGCCGTCGGCCTGTCGCCGGTGTTCCGTCGCCGCAGCTCGATCCTGGAAAACGTGATCATCCAGTCGATCGGAGCCGCCTCCGGGGTGGTCGTGGCCGGCGCCATCTTCACCCTGCCGGCGCTGTTCATCCTGGGCTTGGACAAGAAAATCGGCATCGACCTGTTCAAGATCTTCGTGGTCTCTTTCCTGGGCGGTTCGCTGGGGATCCTCTTCCTGATCCCGTTTCGCAAGTACTTCGTGGCCGAGATGCATGGCCATTTCCCCTTCCCCGAAGCCACCGCCACCACCCAGATCCTGGTTGCCGGCGAGAAAGGGGGGGACCAGGCCCGCATCCTGGTGCGCAGCATGCTGATCGGTGCTGCCTACGACTTCTGTGTGCATACCGTCGGGGCCTGGAATGAAGTCTTCACCACCCGTCTGTTCCCGCTGGGCAAAACCCTGGCCGACAAGAGCAAGATCGTGTTCCGCATGGATTCGCTGTCGGCGGTGATGGGGCTCGGCTACATCATCGGGCTCCGCTACACCTCGATCATCGCTGCCGGCAGCCTGCTGTCGTGGTTCCTGTTGGTGCCGCTAGTGGGCCACTTCGGGACTTTCATCCAGCAGGTGATTCCCCCCGGCAAAGAGCTGATCTCGACCATGAGCGCCGAGGACATCTTCAAAAACTACGTGCGCTTCATCGGCATCGGCGCCATCGCCATGGCCGGGATCATCGGCATCCTCAAGTCTTCCAAGATCATCGTTTCGGCCTTCGGCATGGGGTTCAAGCAGATATTCCAGAAAAAAACCGGAGGCGAGGCTGCGGTGCCCCGGACCCACCAGGACATGCACATGCGGTCGGTGATCCTGGGTATCGGCCTGATCGTCCTCCTCCTCCTCCTCTTCTTCCGGTTTTCGGTGCTCGCCCCCACCGCCAACCCCTGGCGCATTTCGGCGCTGGCCTTGGTGACCGTATTTGTGATCAGCTTTCTGTTCACCTCGGTGGCTGCCCGAGCGATCGCCATCGTCGGCACCAACCCGGTGTCGGGCATGACCCTGATGACCCTGATCCTCAGCAGTCTGGTGCTCGCCGGCGCCGGCCTCACCGGCGACTTCGGCATGCTGTCGGCCCTGCTCATCGGCGGGGTGGTCTGCACCTCGCTGTCGATGTCGGGCGGCTTTATCACCGACCTCAAGATCGGTTACTGGCTGGGCTCCACCCCCTTGCAGCAGCAGCGCTACAAATTCCTGGGCACCCTGGTCGCCGCCCTGTCGGTGGGCGCCGTCATTTTCCTGCTCAACAGCACCTATGGCTTCGATCCGGCCCGGCCGGGGGCGCTGGTGGCCCCGCAGGCCAACGCCATGGCCGCCCTGATCCAGCCGCTGATGAACGCCGGGGCCCAGGTGCCCTGGTTGCTCTACGGCATCGGCGCCCTGACCGCCCTGATGGTGGAGCTGGTCGGCATCGCCCCGCTGGCTTTCGCCCTCGGCATGTACATCCCGCTCGAGCTCAACACGCCGCTGGTGATCGGCGGTCTGATCGCCCACCTGATCCAGAAATCCACCCGCGACCGGAATCTGGCCGAAAAGCGCAACGACCGCGGGATCCTGATCGCTTCCGGCTTCATCGCCGGCGGAGCCATCATCGGGGTGGTCTCGGCCCTGCTCCGCTACCTGGAAGTCACCGCCCTGACCCTCGGCTGGGCCGAACAACCCAAGGGGGAGGTGATCGCCCTGATCATGTTCACCCTGTTGTCGCTCTATTTATATTGGGACAGTCGGCGTGCTAAAATGGATTGAACATGATGGAATCAGAGAAGATTGCCCAGGCCGCCGCCATTTTGGATGAACTCGATCTGGACGCGTGGCTGATCATCGATCGCGAATCGGGTAGCCACAGCGATCCGATGATGGCCATGCTCGTCGGCACCGGGGTCACCTGGATGTCGTTTTTCGTGATCTTCCGCTCGGGCCGGAGTGCTTGCCTGGTCGGCAATCTGGACATCGAGAAGATCCGCAGGTTGAACCGCTTCACCGAGGTTTTCGCCTACAAGGGGTCGCCTCGCGAAGATTTGCTGCGGCTTCTTTCCGACGTGGACCCGCAACGCATTGCCATCGACTTTTCCGAAGATTCGGCCATGGCCGACGGCCTCTCCCACGGGGCCTACTTGAATCTGAACCGCCTGCTGGAGGGGACCCCGTACAAAAACCGGCTGGTCTCTGCAGAGCCCCTGATCCACCGGCTTTTGGGGCGCAAGACCCCCGAGGAGTTGCGCCGGCTGCAAACCGCCATCGATCGCGCCCTGGAGATCTACGACCGGGTCACCACGACCATGAAGGCCGGAATGAGCGAGCGCCAGGTGGCAGACTTCATTTCCGGCGAGATGGACCGCATCGGGCTCCCCCCGGCGTGGGACCCCGAATCGTGCCCTTCGGTGTTTGCCGGACCGCAGGAGGTGGGGGCCCACAGTGGTCCCACCGACCGCATCCTGATGCCTGGCATGGTGGTCAACACCGACTTCGGGGTGCGCAGTGAACTCTATTGCTCCGACCTGCAACGCTCGTGGTATTTGCTGAAAACGGGCGAGACCGAGGCCCCTGCCGAGGTGCGCCAGGCTTTTTCGGTGCTGCTCGAATCGATCGACCGGGCGGTGGAGGCCCTTGTTCCCGGTGCCCTGGGGCGGGACGTCGATGCGGCCTGCCGCCAGGTGATCACCGGCGCCGGCTACCCCGAGTTTCCCCACGCCCTGGGCCATACGGTAGGGCGAAATGCCCACGACGGCGGCCCCCTGCTCGCTCCCACCTGGGAACGCTACGGCAACCTGCCCCTGATCCCCCTCGAGGCCGGCCAGGTCTTCACCGTCGAACCCCGCATCTCGCTGCCCGAGTACGGGGTGATCACCATCGAGGAGATGCTGGTCATCACCCCCAAAGGGGCCCGCTACATGTCCCGGCCGCAGCGGGAGCTCTGGTTGATCCCGTCATGAAGGACGCCTCGTTTGCCCCGGGGCCCAAACCGGCCTGGCTGAAGAGCCCGATTCCCGCCGGGGAACGCTATTTCCGGTTGCGCCGTGAACTCGCCGAACGGGGCCTCTCCACCATCTGCCAGAGCGCCCGGTGCCCCAACGTGTCGGAGTGCTGGAACAACCGGCACGCGACTTTCCTGATCCTGGGCCGGGTGTGTACCCGGGCTTGCCTTTTCTGCTCGGTTTCCAAGGGCACCCCCTTGCCGGTGGAAGCCGGCGAGGCCGAAGCCATTTTGGAGATGGCCGAGCTGATGGACCTGCAATACGCGGTGATCACCTCGGTGACCCGCGACGATTTGCCCGATGGGGGCAGTGCCGCCTTTGCCGAAGTGATCCGGCACCTGAAATCGGGTCGTCCCGGGATGCGCATCGAAGTGCTGATCCCCGATTTCGGCGGCGACGAGGAGGCCCTGGCCCGCATTGTAGCCGCGGCTCCCGACGTGATCGCCCACAACCTCGAGGCTGTCCGCTCGGTCTACCCGGCGCTGGGACGTCCCCTGGACCGGTACGACCGCTCCCTGGCCGTGCTTCGCCACCTGGCAGAGACCACTCCGCTGCCGATCAAATCGGGGTTGATGGTGGGGGTGGGGGAGGAGCCGTCCGAGCTCGAGCAGACCCTGGTCGATCTGCACCAGGCGGGGGTCCGGTTGCTGACCATCGGCCAGTACCTGCGACCCACCCGGCAAAACGTCCCGGTAGCCCGATATTACCCCCCCGAAGAATTCGTCGCCCTCCAGAGCCTGGCCATGACCCTCGGATTTTCTGCCTGCGAGGCGGGTCACTTCGTCCGCAGTTCGTACCACTCCGCTCAAATGTACCGATCGGTGACCAATGAAGTACCTGGTATTTAGCGATATCCACAGCAACCTGGAGGCTTTTGACAAGTTCTCCGGCTTGAAGCGCGCCCGATCGGTCGATCGCCACCTCTTTCTGGGCGATCTGGTAGGCTACGGCCCCAATCCCAACGAGGTGATCGACAAGTTCCGCCTCCTGCCCGGGGTGGCCTACGTGCGCGGCAACCACGACAAGGTGATGATGCGTGGCGGCGTCGCCCTGACGCTGCAGAAGGAAGTGATTCGGTTGACCTTCACGGACCAGCC
>CAZTNO010000194.1:0-5964 GCA_964614865.1 uncultured Clostridia bacterium | reverse complement strand
CCTGGGGCAACAGGCCCTGGCCGAGGCCTTGGTGCCCAACCGGGCGATCGAGGCGGTGTGGAACGACGATGGCGACGGCCAGGTGGAATACAGCGAAGTGGGGGCCGCCATCCCCGGGGCCAACGAACGGATCGATACCGTCAGTTTCGCCGCAGGACTGGTCAAGACGCAGTACGACCTGGATCTGACCGCCCCCAAGCTCGACGAGCTGACCCTGTCGTTGGAGCGGGCCTTTGGCGCCGACTTGCGGGCCAGCCTCAGCGGGTTTTACCGCAAGCACCACCACCTTCTGGCCAGGCGTGCGGTGCTGGCCGACGACGAGGTCGAAACCGCGGCCAATTGGGTCCGCCAGCCCGATGTGACGGTGAACGGGGTACCAGTCCCAGCCTATGCTCGGGCCAGCCAGCCCGCCGGCTACTTCTACTTCAACCTGCCCAAGGCCTATGACCGGTTCCTCGGCTTGCAGCTGGGGCTGACCAAGAAGTGGTCGCACCGCTGGTCGGGGCGGCTGGTTTTCGTGTGGCAGAACTGGAAAAAGTACCGTTTCGCTGGCGAAACCTACGATCTGAACAACTTCGCCACCTTCGACGGCGGGGTGGTCGCTTCCCCGGGGCTGGGGGTCACCGGCTCGGGGGCTCTGCTCAATGCCCGCTGGCTGGCCAATCTTGCGTTCCGCATCGGCCTGCCGCTGGGATTCCAGCTGTCGGCAGCGCTTACTGCCCGCGACGGATTCCCCATCGCCTATGGCACCCGGGCCACCTTGCCGGGGCTGGAGGGGGCCATGTTCTACGAGGCGGGCAAGAAGTTGGGCGATGATCGCCTGCCGGCCGTCTGGCTGGCCGATTTTGCCCTGGAGCGCAGCTTTCGTGCCGGCGCCGGGGTTATCGCCACCCTGTCGGCCGAGGTGCACAACCTGACCAACAGCCGGACCGCGCTCTCCCGCCAGCCCCTTTTTGGGCCGGACCAGGGAAAGACCCTGTCGGTTGTCGATCAGGCGGTGGCCCAGCTCAGCTTTCGCTTGACCTTCTAGGCCGGGATATCGCAGATCCCGATGATTGAACGATCCCGGGAAACGGGAGGCTGGACCGCCCGCAACCGCGAGGAACTGGCCTCATTCCTGGACAAGTGCTCTCCCGGAGATCTGGCCGTGTTCGACTGGGACAACACCTGCTGCGGGGGCGATATCGGCGACGCTTTTTTCTGGTGGCAGGCGCGCAACCGGGCTTTTCTCCCGGATGGCGATGATCTGGTTCGCCTGCTCGACGCCGCCGCGGCTGGGCGGGGCACGCTGAATTTCCCTGGCGGGCCCGCCCCGTGGGCCCCTTTGCGGGAGCGGCTGTGGACGGGAAAGGGCGATCCCTTCGTTATTCTGGTCCGCCTGGTGGCCGCCCTGGCGGCGACTCCGGGCTTGGGCGACCCGGTGGCCTACGCATTCCAGGCCGCCCTGCTGGCCTGGGGAGCCCCTGTGGAGGTTCGCCGCAGCGCAGGCGAGGTCTTTACCGCCGAGCTTGAAAGAGAATCGGGGGATGAGCGGATGATCGATCCCGAGAGTGGCGAGGAGATTTGCTGGCGTTCCGGATTGCGGCCCTTCGGTCCGATGGCGGAACTGGCCGCCGATTTGCGCTGGCGGGGGGTCGATGTGGCGGTGGTGTCGGCGACTGCGACCCCGGTGGTCCAGGGAGCGGCTGCCGCCGCCGGTTTTGCCGCCAGCAAAGTGATCGGCCAGGATCCAAAGCTTGCGCTCTGCGTGTTGGGCGGCGAGGTTTCACCGGCCGAGGGGCTGGTTTACCAGGAGGGCAAGGTCACCGCGATTCGCCTCCGTTTCGGGCGCGATCCCGTCCTCGTCTGTGGCGACAGTCCGGGCGACGTGCCCATGATGACCGCGTTCCCGTCAACCCGGCTGCGGCTGATCGTCGACATCGGGCGCAAAAACCCCGGGACGCTCGGCCCGCTGCTTGCTCGCGCCCGTGCGGGCGAAGAGGGCTGGCTGGTCCAACCCGCCGACCCGGTTCGGGGGGTTTTTAGCGGGTAGTGAGCCCGGAGCGGCGGACTGTCACCGCTCATCGCTTCCGGATTACCGTAAGGGGCCATCGATGCGCGAGTTGTTGCTGGCTTTATCTGTCTTCCTGAGCTTTTTTGGCGGGGGAGTTTGTCCCGCTTGGGGGCAAGCCGCGCGGCAGGAGACCGGGGACCCCTTCATCCGCAATTACTCGCAACGGGAGTATGGCGCCTTTTTTCAGAATTGGTGCGTTGTTCAGGACCCCCGGGGACTGATCTATGTGGGCAACAGCTCCGGAGTTCTCGAGTACGATTCTGTTCGCTGGCGTCTCATTCGTACCGAACACCGGACCGGGGTGGATTCCCTTGCGGTCGATGCTTCCGGCCGTGTCTACGTGGGCGCCCAGGGGGAATTCGGCCACCTGGCCCCCAGCGCGCCTCGCGGAGAGATGAGCTATGTCTCGCTGCTGGATCGGGTCGGGCCGGCAGATCGCGCCTTTTCCAACATCTGGTCGATTGCTGTGCTGGGTGACCGGGTCTTTTTTCAGGCCTACGAGCGCCTCTTTTGCCTGCGGGGCAAGAACGTGCAGGTCTGGCAACCCGCCGGGGCGTTCCAGATCGCAGCTACGGTCAGGACCCGCCTGTACGTTCAGGATCTACGGCGGGGACTGCTGACCCTCGCCGATGACGATCTGGTCCCGGTAGCTGGGGGCGAACGCTTCGCTACCGGGCGGATCCGGGCGTTGCTCCCCTGGGAAGTGCCCGGAGCAGGGCCGGACGGAGTGCTGATCTGCACCCAGCAGCAGGGAATGTTCGTGTCCGATGGCCGGCAGGTTATTCCATTTCCTACCCAGGCGGATGCCTTGCTCCGCAGGGCGCAAATCCACCATGCGCTGCTCCTCGACGACGGCACTCTCGGCGTGGCCACGCTCCATGGCGGCTTCGTGCACTTTTCCCGGGATGGCCGATTGCTGGGCCAGCTCGGGGGGAGGGAGGGGCTGGCCAACGAATCGGTGAAATCGCTTTTCCAGGATTCCCAGCACGGACTCTGGCTGGCCTTGCAGAAAGGGATCAGTCGGGTGGAAATCTCCTCGCCGGTGACCGGGTTCAACGAAAGACGGGGACTTCCGGGTAGCGTGTACTCGATCTGCCGCCATCAGGGGGCCCTGTACGTGGGCACGGACCAGGGGTTGTATCGGTTGGCGCCTGTGGGACCCAGGGGCCCCGTTTTTTCAGCCATCCGTGGACTGAAAGGGGCGGTGTGGGGTTTTGTCTCCTGGGGAGAGCGCTTGCTGGCGGCCAACTACGATGGAGTCTACGAGATTCGTGGCGCCCAGGCGGTCCCTGTCCGCAAGAGTGCCACGGTCAGTTATGCGATTTTGCGTTCCCGGAGAAACCCAAACCGGCTCTTCGTCGGTCTGCAAAATGGCCTGGCCGCCTGCCGGGTTGAGGGGGGGCGCTGGATCGACGAGGGGATGCTGGTGGACCAGGTCATGCAGGTTCGCTCTCTCCATGAGGCGGATGATGGCAGCCTGTGGGTCGGTACGTTTGCCCATGGGGTGTTGCGCGTCACCTTCCCTGCGGGCACTCCGCGCGCTCGCCCCCGGGTGGATCGTTTCGGTGCGGAACAGGGGTTGCCCTCTCCCAACCACACCTACGTGTACAACCTGGCCGGCGGTCTCAAGGTGACCTCGCACAAGGGGATCTACCGGTTTCGGCAGGATCGCAACCGGTTCGAGCCCGACCCTGCTTTCCGGGGGCTCTTTTCTGCCGGAGAACGTTGGCTCTACGGCCTGGAAGAAGATCGCCAGGGCCGGATCTGGACCCATTCGTGCGATGAAGACCAGCAAATCAACGAGTCGGGATCTGCCGTGCCCCGACCGGACGGGACCTACCGCTGGGATGGGAGGTCCTGCGTTCGCTTTTCCGGATCCTGGGTGACGGCCATTCTTGCCGAGGACGACGGCGTGGTCTGGTTCGGCGCGTCCGATGGGCTCATGAGGGTCGATACCCGAGTACCCGGGCCGTATGACCGACCCTTTCAAACGCTGATACGGCAGGTGAGCATCGGCAAAGGGCGGCCCCTTTTCGGAGGGACCTGGCCAGGCATTCCCGCCGAACCCCGGATTTCCTTCGGGGAAAACCGGATTCGCTTCGAGTTTGCTGCTCTCAGTTACGACGCGGAGAGCGGCAATCGTCACCAGGTGTTGCTGGAAGGGTACGATGCCGACTGGTCCGCCTGGAGCCCCGAATCCTTCAAGGAGTACACCAACCTGTCGGCGGGACGCTATCGCTTCCGTGTCCGTGGGAAAAACCTGTACGGCACCCAGGGGGGGGAGGGGACCTTTGTTTTTACCGTCTTGTCTCCCTGGTATCGCTCCTGGTGGGCGGTTTGCCTGTGGATTCTCCTCGGGGTCGGAGGGGGAAGCGGCATCATCTACCTGTACACCCTGAAGCTGCGGCGTCAAAAGTCCCTTCTCGAAGACTTGGTGGCCAAACGGACGAGACAACTGCGGGAGGCATCGCTGACCGACCCGCTCACCGGATTGTACAACCGGCGTTTCATTCAGGAGGTTTTACGCAACGACATTTCGGCCTTCGTGGGCTTCAAGAACTACTTGCTCCATGCCAGGAATCAGCGGCTCGACTCGCAGGAAAATGCCGTATTCGGCGTCTTCCTGCTGGACATCGACTTCTTCAAGTTGGTCAATGACACCTATTCCCACGATGCGGGAGACCAGGTGTTGAAGCAGTTTGCGGCCATTCTCAAGAACTCGGTCCGGGAGGACGACGTCGTCTTGAGGTGGGGGGGGGAGGAGTTTCTGGTGGTGTTGAAAAAGACCAGGCAAGACTACCTGCCCGTGTTTGCCGCCAAGATCCTGACGTTGGTCGGGGCCGCCCAGTTCGATATCGGCGATGGAAAAACCATTCATAAAACCTGTTCCATCGGATACACCAGCTTTCCGCTCTATCCCGGCCAACCTGGCTTGCTCACCTTCGACCAGATCCTGACGATTGCCGACTTGGGCCTGTACCACGCCAAGAATACCGGCCGCAACCGGGCAATATTTCTGGATGCCGGCGGGGCATGCCCGATTGGCGAGGCGGCCATCCGCAAGGTAGCTACCTCTCTGGAGGATGGTTTGCGGGAAGGTTACCTGAAAATCGGCCAGGTGTCGGTCGGGCCTGAACCCAAGAGCGGGTGACCTCCAGGCGCACCCAGTTTTTTGGCCCCCCCTTTAAAAGGTGAACGCCAGCCCGGCGGCCAGGTAGTGGATCCAGGCGAAGTTGTACACCTCGTCGACATTGGCCCCCCCCTCGACCATCCGGTATCCCAGGCGCACCTGGGTGGCGGGCGAGAGGCGCCAGGTCAAGGCCAGCAATAGGTCCGCGGCGCGCCCCTGCTTGGCTGCGGCGCCGTCGATTTCCGCCAGCAGGCCCAGCTTGTCGCTCCAATCCCAGCCCAGACGCAGGTGAACCAGCGGCACGAAGCCGACGTTGGTCTTGCTGGCGGAAAGCGCCGGCGAGGTCAGGGCGATCTCGGCGTCACGGATCTTGGCGGTCAAACCGATGTCGAGGCGCAGCCGGGGGCGGTCGAGCAGGCGGTAGCGGTAGGTGGCCCGGTAGGAGTGGAAGGTGAAGGTGCCGCTGACCGCAGATCCGCCCGGGAACAGAACGCCGGCAAACGAAACCGGGGCGGGCAGGGACCCCTTGGCCTTGAGGGTCAGCGGGGCGAACAGCAGGGAGACCTCGTGGCGGCGCGAGAAGGCGTAGGAGAGCCGCAGCCGGGCGTAGGCCCGGGCCGGCAGGTCGAGGTCTTTGGACAACGAGAACAGGGTCCCCGTGGCGTTGGGGATGCGCACGTCGTTGTATCCCGAAAACACCGCCCCCCCCTCGAGTTCGGCAGTCCAACGGTCGGGCTTGCCCGACCCGGCCATCAAAGCGGCGGATAAGGCGAACAGCCAT
>CAZTNO010000193.1:0-5970 GCA_964614865.1 uncultured Clostridia bacterium | reverse complement strand
GCTCAGCGAAACGGGCAAGTTCCGCGAAGACACCCGCTACGACCCCCGTTCGCCCTACTCGGCGTCCAAGGCGGCCGCCGATCACCTGGTGCGGGCCTACCACCATACCTACGGGCTGCCGGTCACCCTGTCCAACTGTTCCAACAACTACGGCCCCTTCCAGTTTCCCGAAAAGGTGGTGCCGCTGATGATCCTCAACGCCCTGGAGGGGAAGCCCCTCCCGGTGTACGGCGACGGTGGAAACATCCGCGACTGGCTGTTCGTCGACGACCACTGCCTGGCCATCCTGGCCATCCTCCGGGCGGGGCGCGTGGGGGAGACGTACACGGTGGGCGGGAACTGCGAAAAGACCAACCTCGAGCTGGTGACCGAGATCTGCCGGTTGCTCGAGGAGCGGGTGCCGGCTGCCGCCAACCCCCACCTGGCCGGGCAAACCCCCCCCGCGACCCGCTATGAGGAGTTGATCCGCTTCGTGGCCGACCGGCCGGGCCACGATCGGCGCTACGCCATCGATTGCGAAAAAATCCGGGCCGAACTGGGCTGGAGCCCAAGCGTCGACCTGACCGGCGGCCTGCGGCAAACCATCGCCTGGTTGATCGACCATCCCGAATGGACCCGCCGGGTGCGCAGCGGCGAGTACCGGCAGTGGCTGGAGCAGAACTATGACCATCGCAAACACTGAGGCGGGCCGCCCCGACGGGATCCGTCGGGTGCTGGTCACCGGGGGGGCGGGCTACATCGGCTCCCACTTCGTCAAGGCGCTCGGGGAGGCCTGGGACGTCGACATCACCGTGCTGGACAACCTGTCGACCGGGCGAAGGGAGGCGGTCTGGCTGGGCCGGCTGGTCGAGCTGGACCTGGCCGACCGCCCGGCGGTCACCGCCCTGCTCGCCCGGGAGCGATTCGATGCCGTGGTGCACTTCGCCGCCTCGATCGTCGTCCCCGAGTCGGTGGTCGATCCCCTGAAGTACTACGACAACAACACCGGAAACACCATCGGATTGGTGCGGGCGGCCCGCCAGGCCGGGGTGCGCCACTTCGTGTTCTCCTCGACCGCCGCGGTCTACGGAACCCCCCGGCGTCAGCCGGTGAGCGAATCGGCGCCCCTGCTGCCGATCAACCCCTACGGTTGGAGCAAGCGCATGAACGAGCAGGTGCTGCGGGACACCGTCGCCGCCAATGCCGATTTTTCCTGCGCCATCCTGCGCTATTTCAACGTGGCCGGGGCGAATCCGGAAGGAAGGCTCGGCCAAAGCGGGCCCCAGTCCACCCACCTGGTCAAGATCGCCGCCGAAGCTGCTTGCGGCAAGCGCTCGCGGGTCGAGGTCTTCGGCACCGATTACCCGACCCCCGACGGCACCTGCGTGCGCGATTACATCCACGTCGACGACCTGGCCAGCGCCCATCTGCTCGCCTTGCGCCACCTGGCCCAGGGTGCCCCCCTGTTGACCTTGAACTGCGGGTACGGTCGGGGCCATTCGGTGCGGGAGGTGATCGCCGCCATGAAACAGGCGAGCGGGGTCGATTTCGAGGTGCGGGAGTCGCCGCGCCGGGCGGGCGATCCCGCCATGTTGGTGGCCGGCAACCGGCTGATCCGCAAAACCTTGGGGTGGCGTCCCCGCCACGACGACCTGGCCTTCATCTGCCGGACCGCCTACGAATGGGAACGGAAACTCTCCCGTTGACCCGGCCATGGCGCTGACCATCGGGCTGGATGCCCGCTGGGTCCACTCGGGCAATCCCAGTGGACGGCGCGTGGTGACGGGGCTTTTGGGCGCCCTGGCCGGGCGGTTTCCCGATGATCGTTTCGTGGTGGCGGTGAAACGCCAGGAGGCGCTCCTCCCCCTGCCCGGGAATCCCGGCGACTGGCAGGTGGTGCCCTGTGCCGGGGGGCCGCAGTTGCTCGGCCTTCCCTCGATCGACCGGGCCTTTCGCCGGTCCGGGGTCGATGTCGCCCTGTTTTTCTACTTCGCCCCGCCCTCGGCCCCCTACCTCCGTCTCACCTACGTGTTCGACGCCCTGTTCCTCGATTACCCCCACTGGTTCACCTGGCTCGAGCGGCAGTACTTCGCCTTCATCCCCCCCCTGGCCCGCCGGGCCGACGCGATCTGCACCCTGACCGAAGCGGAACGCGGCCGGCTGGTAGGCCACCGCCTGGCCTTGCCGGCGAGCACTTTTGTGGTTCCGGCAGGGGTTTCGCCGCGGTTCGTTCCCCGCACGCAGCAGGATCCCGCACAGCTGTCGCAGCTTCGCCAGCGCCTGCGGTTGCCCGAGCGCTTTCTGCTCACCGTGGGCCGGATCAACCGGCGCAAGAACCTCCCCCTGTTGCTGGAGGGAATTGCCCGGATGGAAGATCGCCGGATCCCGCTGGTGGTGGTGGGGCGTCCCGACCGGGGCGGTATCGACCTGGCCGCCGAATGCCGTCGCCTGGGGGTGACCGAGCGGGTGATCCACCTCGACGGGGTGATCGACGACGACTTGCCGGGTCTCTACAGCCTGGCCGAGGTTTTCGGCTATCTTTCGGCCGACGAGGGGTTCGGGTTGCCGCCGCTCGAGGCGATGGCCAGCGGGGTGCCGGTGGTGGCCCTCCGTGGCGGGGGGGTGGCCGAAGTGGCCGGGGATGCTCCCCTGTGGGTCGATTCCGAATCGCCCGAGAAGGTCGCCGCCGCCTTCGATCTCCTCTGCCACAACCCGGCGTTGCGGGAAACGCGGATCGCCGCGGGGCTGGCCCGGGCCGCCCGATACAGCTGGGAGCATGCGGCCGACCAGTTGCTGAAAGTCTTGAAAGGGATGATCGCCGCCCGGAGGGGGGGATGAAGATCGCCATCCTGGGCAGTCGCGGCTATCCGGTGGTCTACAGCGGCTACGAGACGTTCGTGCGCGAGGTGGCCAGCAGACTCGCAGGCCGGGGCCACGAAATCACCGTCTACTGCCATCGCCACCTCTTTGCCGAGCGGCCGGCGATGCGGGACGGCGTCCGGCTGGTGTACCTGCCGACCAGCCGGCGCAAGAACCTCAGCCAGCTCCTGCATACCTTCCAGGCCTCGATTCACGCCTGTTTCCACCGTCAGGATGCCCTCCTGGTCATCAATGCCGCCAACGGTCCCTTCGGGCTGCTGTTTCGTTGCTGTCGCCAGAGGGCGGCGGTGCATGTCGACGGTCTCGAGTGGCGCCGGCCCAAGTGGCGCGGGCTTGGGGCCAGCTACTTCCACTGGGCGACCCGCATGGCCACCCGCCATTTTCCCCGGGTGGTCACCGACTCGGTGGAGATGGGCCGCCTGATCCGGGAGGAGTTTGCGGTGGAACCGGCGGTGATCGTCTACGGCGCCGAGGTGGATCTGCCGGCCCGCCACGACGCCCTGGAACCCTGGGGCCTGGTTCCCGGCGGCTACTACCTGATCGTCGGCCGCATGGTGCCCGACAACAACGGCGCCTGGATGGTCGCCGAGTTTCTGCGCAGCTCCTCGACCCGCCGGCTGGTGGTGGTGGGCGACGTCCCTTACCCGGACCGCTACGCCGATACGGTCAAGGGCATCGCCGACCCCCGCCTGGTGTTTCCGGGCACTGTCACCGACCCCGCCATTCTGGCCCAGCTCTACCACCATTCGTTCGCCTACCTGCACGGCCACGAGTACGGGGGGACCAACCCCTCCCTGCTGCAGGCCCTCGGGGGGGGGTGCGCCGTGTTCGCCCTCGACACGGTGTTCGCCCGCGAGGTGCTCGACCAAGGGCAGTTCGGCTTGTTTTTCGCCAAACAGGAGGGGGCCCTGACCGGGTTGATCGAGGCTGCCGAAGCCAGTCCCGCCATGCTCGATCCGTTCCGCCTGCGGGCTCCCGGGCGGGTGCAGACTTCCTACCGCTGGGACCAGGTCACCCTGGCCTACGAGTCCCTGTTCCGGGAATTGGCGGGGCACTGACATGCCGTTCCTGAGACGCTCCTACCGGCGGATGCGGGTGGCCGGCGACTGGGTTTCGCTGACCCTGGCCTTCCTGCTGGCATCGTTCTGGGCCAAAGAGCGGGTTTTTCCCGGGGCCCGGCTGCTCGATCTGGAGCCGCGGGAGTTCTTTCTGCTCCTCCTCCTCCTCTTCATCTGGCAGGGAACCGGCCGCCTGGTCGGCATGTACGACGAATTCCGTTCGCGGCACCCGCTGGCCGAACTGGCGGCGGTCACCCAGGCGGTGCTGGTCCAGTTTCTGGCTTCGGTGGTGATCCTGTTCGCCTTCAAGACCCTGCTTCTGTCGCGTTTTTTTTGTGTCGCCTTTGCGGCCCTCCTGTTCGTGCTGGTGGTCGCCCAAAAGCTGCTGGGGCACCTGGTGTTCGGCAGGCTGCGCCGCCTCGGGCGCAACCTGCGGTTCGTGGTGATCGTTGGCGGCGGGGAGGTCGGGCAGCGGTTCAGCGACATGCTCGCCCGCTATCCCCGGCTGGGCTACCGGGTGATCGGGTTTCTCGACGATGCCGACGCCACCCTCCCCGAGGCAAGCCGGCTGGGACTTTTGAGCGATCTGGACCGGGTCTTGCTGGAGCGAGAGGTCGACGAGGTGGTGATCGCCTTGCCCAACCGGCAGATGGACCGGCTGGGCGAGGTGATCCGTTGCTGCGAGAACCACCCCACCCGGGTGCGCATCATCCCCGATTACCTCGGGTTCCTGTCGCCCCAGTTCAGCGTGTCCACCTTCGGGCGTTTTCCGGTGATCTCGCTGCGGGCCAACCCGCTCGAGGAAACGCACTGGCGGGTTTTCAAGCGGGCATTCGACTTGGCTGTGGCCTTGCCGTTGCTGCTGCTGGTCTGTCTCTGGCTGTTTCCCCTCTTGGCCCTGGCGATCAAGTGGACTTCGCCGGGTCCGGTGATGTTCAAGCAGGAGCGGTGGGGGAGGAAGAACCGGCGGATCATCTGCTACAAGTTCCGCACCATGGTCGCCGGGGCACCCCAGACCGACGGGAACGGCCGCTTTTTGCAGGCCCGCGAACAGGATCCCCGGGTCACCCCCCTCGGCGCCTTTCTGCGCAAGACCAGCCTCGACGAGCTGCCCCAACTGCTCAACGTGCTCAAGGGGGAGATGTCGATCGTGGGGCCCCGTCCCCATCCGACCCCGTTGAACCTGGAGTCGCAGCACACCGTCCGGCGCTACATGCTGCGTCACCTGGTGAAGCCGGGGATCACCGGATGGGCGCAGATCCAGGGCTTCCGGGGGGAGATCCGCGATCCCGAGCAGATGCGCCGCCGGGTGGAGTGCGATCTCTGGTACATCGAGAACTGGACCTGGTGGTTGGACTTGCATATCGTGCTGCTGACCGCCTGGCGAATGGTCCGCGGCGACCCCAATGCCTATTGACGGGGGAGGGGGGCTCCGTTGAGCTCCCCGGGCGACCGCCGCCGGGTCGGCTGGCCCCGGCTGGCATGGCTGCAAAACCCGCTGGCCCGGGATACCCTGCTGGCCACCGGCTTTGGCACCTTCGGCAAGGCGGTCGGTTTTTTGGTCCCCTTCTTTATCGCCGCCTGGTACGGGGTCAGCCCGGCCACCGACAGTTTTTTTTTCGCCTACAGCCTGGTCGTTTTCGCCTTCGTCGTCTTCTCCCCGGTGCTGGAGATGGTGATCGTTCCCTACGTGGTCGAGATCCGCCGCCAGAAAGGTCCAGCCGGCCGCTTTATCGGCTCGGTGTTTGTCTTGGCCATGGGGGTGATGCTGGGGCTGGCGGGAGTGATCGCCCTCACCCTGCCTGCCCTGCTGCCCCTGGTCACCAGGTTCGATGCGGAACGCACCCGCCTCACCCTCTCCCTGTTCCACGGGATGATCCCCCTGCTCGGTTTGATGGCCTGGAGCGCCCTGTTGAGCGGGGCCCTGAACGCCTCCCGCAGCTTCGTGTTGCCGGCGGTCTCCCCGGTGTTCCGGGCGATCGTCAACCTGGGGGTGATCCTGCTATTGAAGGAGCGCCTGGGCATCCGGGCGGTTCCTTTGGGGTACCTCGCC